>JADJQS010000006.1:300000-584161 GCA_016712635.1 Gammaproteobacteria bacterium
TCATTTCAATCGAACATGAGGCGATGCACCGCCTCGCTGATGTCGAACTGATCTCGGTGCAACTGTTGCAACTGAGGTGCTGTACAGCATGGAGAGATGCGCTGACTTCGCCGCCGTGCTGTGTTTTCCCCCGGCCCAGGGCGGGCCATCAGCGGCGATCATCGCGCTCAATGTATAGCAGATATACCGCGGGATGTCTCGTACAGGCCCCGTACCGCCACAAACGGAATAACATAGCAAAACAGTCAGGTATTCTGGCGCAAGCCCGCTCACGCGCCGGTGACCTTCCACCACGCGGTCGGGCGACAAAAGGCAGGCATCCCCGTCGCGCGGGTTCAGGAAACAGTGGCCTCCGACTTCTTCCTGGCCGGCTGTTTCCGCGGCTTGTCCATCGGCGCGGCGGCCTTCTCGAGCCAGTCCGCGATCGTGGTCTTCAGGTTGCCGAATTCCTGTTCCAGCGCGGCGGTCGCGGTGGCGAACGCCTTGTGACCCCTGGTCGCCAGTCCGGCCTCCTGCGCCAGGCGCGCATCGACCTCGCGTTCGGCGGCCAGCCAGTCGTCCTCGGGGGAGCCGTCGCGGAAGCCGCGCTGCTCGGCGCGCACGAAGGCGGCGAGCCGGATCATCTCGATGCGCTCCTCCGGAGTCACCCACACCCCGAGCAGCACCGTCTTCGCCGTCCTGCCGATGCCCTCGATCCTGATGCGCCCCTGTTCCACGTCGGCGAGGAAGCGGCGCAGATAGGGCAGGAATGAATCGCCAAACTTCTCCAGCGCGAACTCGCTGAAATCGCGCACGCTGTGTCCCGCCGCGAGCATGTGCTCGAAGGCGTTCTGGAGAGGGGTCCTGGCGGCGTCGTATCTTTCGGGGTCGATCGCTGAATCCATGGTGTCCTTTCTCATGCCGGTTCTCCTTTAGGCTGCGCGCATTGCGGGTCGGTGGTTCCGGAGCGGCCGCGCGTTTGTGCCGGTCCGACGGGTGGGGCGTCAGGCGTGACGGCTGAAACTTCCGTGCTGCGCGTACGCGAACAGTACGTCGAACTCACTGCCGTCCATGTGGATCAGTTCTTCGTGGTCTCCCGCCTCGAAATAGAGGTCGGCGTGTTCCGCAAGGGCGTCGTCCACCACGGTCGGCAGGCCGTAGATCATGCCGAGGGGAGGGATCGCGCCGGTGGCGCAGTCACGGAAGATCCGCGCAAGGTCGCGTTCGGTCGCGAGACGCAGCGAGCGCCGCAACTGTTTGCGCAGCAGGCCGAGCTGGACATAGTGGGTCGCGGGGACCACCGCCATCACGAAACCGTCTTCGTCTTCCAGGATGACTGCCTTGGCGAGCGCGTCGCCGGGGATATGGGCCGCTTCCGCGGTCTCCATGCTTGATCGCGTCTGCGGATGCAGGACGACGTCGTAGTGAATACCCTGCCGGACCATGAAGTCCTGGAGGGTGTGGGCGATGGACATGTCGTGTACTCCTGTGCTGGCACCTCGTCGAGTTTTGTTTGTTATAGCGGCAGTATACTCCCGGCATGCGGAAGGGAAACAGTGCGAGGTGGAAGTGTATCGCGCGATGCGTTGCTGTGTTATGCGATGGGGACAGACTTCAAGTCTGTCCCCTGGCTCGCGTTACAGGGAGTGACGCCCCGCGTATCTGTCGCCATATTTATAGAGAAAAAACATCGCAATGGCGGTGATTATTCAAGCGGACATTGATTATCGTGGCGCCGCCTCAGGCGCCAATCATCGACCAGACCTGGAAGCCGAGCAGGAGCAGGGTGAAGACCAGTCCGAGCGCGGGGATCCATGCCGGATAGGATACGGCACCCGCGACCGCGGCCCCGCGCCGCTTGATGACCAGCAGCGTGACCTGCATGCAGGCGAAGATGCACAGGGTGATGAAACTCGTCGCCTTGGCCAGGCCGACCAGCGAAAATCCCAGCGCCAGCGTCAGCACGATGGCGCCGACGATGAGTGTCGCCCGCAGCGGGGTGCGCGTGCGGGGGTGGACGGCGCCGAGGCCGCGCGGCGCGAGCCGCTGCGCGGCCATGCCGTAGATCACGCGCGAGGCCATGATGATCTGGATCAGCGCGCCGTTGACCACCGCGATCAGCCCGATGATGCTGATGGCGTCCTCGGCGGACTGGCTGTGGCGCCGCACGATATCCACCAGCGGGGCCTTGCTCGCGCCGAGTTCGGCGAGCGGCAGCGCGGCGACCGCGGTGATGGACACCAGCATGTACAGCACGGTGCTGAGTCCGAGCGCGGCCAGGATGCCGAGCGGCAGCGTGATGCGCGGTTTCTTTACCTCCTCCGCGAGATTCACCATGTCCTCGAAGCCGATGAAGGCGTAGAAGGCGAGGAACGATCCCAGCAGGATGCCGCTCCAGACCTGCGCGTCGAGCGGCGGCATGAGGCCGGTGAACGAACGCAGGCCGGCGATCGTCGCATCGCCGGCGCTGTAGAGCACCAGCAGCAGGCCGCCGACCTCGATCACGGTGACAACGGCCGCCACGGCCACCGATTCGGTGATGCCCCAGGCCGCGACGGCCGTTAACGCCATCACCAGCACCAGGATGATGAGCCACGGCGGCGCCTCCACGAAGACGTGGAAGTAGCCGACGAAGCCGTTGGAGATGGTCGCGGCGGAGACAGAGCCGACCGCCACCACGGACCAGCCGAGCAGGCCGGAGAACCAGCGGCGGCCGAAGGCGACCTCGGCGTAATAGGCCTCGCCCGCGCTGCGCGGGTAGCGCGAGGACAGTTCCGCGAAGGTGAAGGCGGTGAAGGTCGCGACGACGGCCGAGATCAGGAAGGCCATCGGCACGTACATGCCGGCGTGCAGCGCGACCTTGCCCACCAGCACATAGATTCCGGCGCCGATGATGGTGCCGAGCCCGTACAGGGTGAGGAGGGGCAGGTTGATGCTGCGCTTCAGCGCGGGCTGCGCCGGGTCCGTGCCGGTGTCTTCAGTTTGCATGTATCAATCCGCGAGCGGGGACAGATCCGGCATTCGGCATAGAGAGGGGACAGATTTCAAATCTGTCCCCATCCCGGATTATTTCGGCTGCGGCACAATGCGCAGGTAGGGTTTCGGCGCCTTCCATCCGCCGGGGAATTTCTTCTTCGCGTCCTCGTCCGAGACGGAGGGGACGATGATGACGTCGTTGCCGGGCTTCCAGTTCGCAGGCGTCGCGACCTTGTGCTTCGCCGTGAGCTGGATCGAGTCGAGCACGCGCAGCACCTCGTCGAAGTTGCGGCCGGTGCTCATCGGGTAGGTGAACATCGCCTTGACCAGCTTGTCGGGGCCAATCAGGAACACGGTCCGCACGGTGGCGTTGTCGATCGCCTTGCGGTCCTTCGCCGTGCCGCTCGCGTTCGGGTGGATCATGTCGTAGAGCTTCGCGACCTTCAGGTCGGTGTCGCCGATCATCGGGTAGTTGACCCGGTGGCCCTGGGTCTCCTCGATGTCCTTCGCCCACGCGGAGTGGTCGCTCACCGGGTCGATGCTGAGCCCCATGACCTTGCAGTTGCGTTTGTCGAATTCCTTCTTGAGTCCGGCCATGTAGCCGAGCTCGGTGGTGCACACCGGCGTGAAGTCCTTGGGATGCGAGAACAGGATGGCCCAGCCGTCGCCGATCCATTGATGGAAGTGAATCGTCCCTTCGGTGGTTTCCGCGCTGAAATCGGGTGCCGTATCGCCTATATGCAGGGACATGGATGACCTCCTGTGTTGTGTGTCTATGGAATGGCCAGATATACGAGCCTAGCATGATACAGGCTCTGCATCATCTGCGGCATCTTCGCTGTTTGGACGCCGTGCATGATGGATCATTCTGCCCGCGCCGCGCCCGCGCCGTGAGAATTCAGATTGCTGTTCGGGAATATTAAATTACGTATTGTCATTACTTATATTTTATTCCTGTGTCAGACTCTCATTACGACGCTGCGAAGCAGGCATCAGGGTGGCGTCGGCATGGTGAAAGGCCTTACAATTTTTCAACCAAAGGATTTTTCTGAACAGGAGGTCGTTATGACAAGCGATACCAAGGGTGCGAGGGACAGGCTGGTCGAGGATCTGAGGGCCGTCGTACAGGACGCGGAAGAGCTGCTCAAGGCCACCGCCGGCCAGACCGGCGAGAAGATCAGCGCGGTGCGCATCCGCGCCGAAGCGAGCCTGCGCGCGGCGCGCGACAGGCTGGGCGAGCTGGAGCACGACGTGATGGAGCGCGCACGCACGGCAGCCAAGGCGACCGACGAACTGGTGCACGAAAAGCCCTGGCAGTCCATCGCGGTCGCGGCGGGCGTGGCCTTCCTGCTCGGACTGCTCGCCGGAAGGCGCTAGCCCGATGGAGGACGGTTCGGCCGCCGAGGCGGAGTCCGGCCGCGCGACCGGCGTGCTGGCCTCGCTGCGGCGTCTGCTGGCGACGGCCGCCGAGATCCTGCAGACCCGCCTCGAACTGCTCTCCGTCGAACTGGAGGAGAGCGGGCACCTGCTGCGTGATCTGCTGACCTACGCCCTCATTGCGCTGTTCTTCCTCGGCTTCGGCATGCTGCTGCTGACCCTGCTGGTCGTCGTGATCTTCTGGGACACCTACCGCCTGCCGGTTCTCGCCGGAGTCACCGCCCTGTATCTCGCCGTCGGTATCGGCGCCGCCCTGCGGGTGCGCCATACCCTGAGGACGCGCCCGCGCCTGTTCGCCGCCACGCTGGGTGAGCTCGGCAAGGATCGCGAACGCCTGGATCCCCGGGCATGAGCGGGCGCAGGGAATACCTGCGCCTGCGGCGCGAATACCTGGTGTCGCAGGCCGCGGCCCAGCGCAGCGAGGTCGCCTGGCTCGCCGGGAATCTGCAGCGGCGTCTGCGTGTGGCGGACGTCGCGCTGGCCGCGGCGCGCTCGCCGCTGATATTGCCGGTGCTGGGCGTGGGCGCTGCCCTGCTGCTGCGGCGCACGCCGCGCAAACGGATCCTGAGCTGGAGCGGCCGCCTGTTCGCCGCGTGGCGGCTGTTCCGCATGATGCGGCGGCGTTTCAGTTCACCGCCCGGGTGAACTGGTGAAATGGGGACTGCTGGAGCGGGGACAGATTTATTAATCTGGTGGGTGGAATGGGGACAGATTTGAAATCTGTCCCCGATATCCCGTATAAATCTGTCCCCGAAGTCCTGCTTACCAGAAATACGCCAGCACCACGAGGCCGAAGCCGATGCGGTAATACGCGAAGGCGGAGAAGTCGTGCCTAGCGACGTAGGCGAGGAAGAGCCTGACCACCACCAGCGCGGTCAGGAAGGCGGCGATGAAGCCGGCGGCGAAGATCGGGATGTCGTCCGCCACCAGTAGGTCGCGGCTCTTGTAGAGGTCGTACAGCGTCGCGGCGAACATGGTCGGGATGGCGAGGAAGAACGAGAACTCGGTCGCCGCCGTGCGCGACAGGCCGCTGATCAAACCGCCCATGATGGTGGCGCCGGAGCGCGACACGCCGGGGTAGAGCGCGCAGCACTGGGCGAGCCCGACCTTCAGCGCGTCGAGCGGACGGATGTCGTCCACGCTGTGGATGCGCGGCGACCGCGCGCGGCGCTCGATCAGCAGGATCAGTATGCCGCCGACGATCAGCGCGCCGGCGACGCTCACCGGGTTGAACAGATAGTGCTTGATCGCGCCGTGGAACAGCAGGCCGACGACCGCGGCGGGCAGGAAGGCGATGAACAGGTTGAGCACGAAGCGCTGCGAGGCGGGCTGGTCGAGCGTGCGGGCGATGCCGGTCACCTTGTGCCGGTACAGCCACACCACGCCGAGGATCGACCCGAGCTGGATGAAGATCTCGAAGGTCTTGGCGCTGTCGCCGGTGAAGCCGAGCAGGTCCCCCGCGATGATGAGGTGGCCCGTGGAGGAAACGGGCAGGAACTCGGTCATGCCCTCGAGAATGCCGAGCAGGATCGCCTTGAGCAGCAGCAGGGTATCAACGATCATGGAGCGGGTTTCCCGGGTGCATGTATGGTTTTTTGTTTGAGGCCGGCATCCGGAGTTCGTCCGCGCGGGGGCCGCGATAAAGACGGGGATTTTACCCGCTAACTCGGCTATGATCCATGGCTTATTGTCCGGCCGTTGCGGGGTTGCCCGGTTGTCAGGTTGTCCTGGGGACAGATTTAAAATCTGTCCCCGGCAAGGTGGCGGTAAGAGAGGTCAAGGGGACGGATTTGAAATCCGTCCCCGTTATCGCGCAAATCCGTCCCCGATATTGCGCGAAATAGCATGTGATTACGCAGAGAGGATCCCGCTGTCGTCATGGAACTGATCACCGCCGCCGTGGACGTTCTGCTCCACCTGGACCGCCACCTCGAGGCCCTGATCGCCGCCTATGGCATGTGGGTCTACGTCATCCTCTTCCTGATCATCTTCTGTGAAACCGGACTGGTGGTGACGCCGTTCCTGCCCGGCGATTCGCTGCTGTTCGTGGTCGGCACGCTCGCGGGCGCGGGTCTGCTCGACGTCGGCTGGATCATCCCGAGCCTGATCATCGCCGCCATCCTCGGCGACAGCGTGAACTACTGGATCGGCGGGCTCGCGGGACCCGCGGTGTTCAGGCGGGACGACTCGCTGCTGTTCAAGCGCCGCCACCTGGAGCGCACCCACCAATTCTACGAACGCCACGGCGGCAAGACCATCATCATCGCCCGCTTCGTCCCCATCGTCCGCACCTTCGCCCCCTTCGTGGCGGGCATCGGACGCATGGCCTACGCGCGCTTCCTCGCCTACAACGTGACGGGCGCCGTGGCCTGGGTCACGCTTTTCGTCGGCGCCGGTTACTGGTTCGGCGACCTGCCGGTGGTCAGGCAGAACCTGACCCTCATCATATTCGGCATCATCATCGTGTCCGTCCTGCCCGGCGTGTTCGAATACCTGCGCCATCGCAGGCGGCCGGGGACCTGACCCTTGCCCGGACGGTATCTGCTGACGGAGTCGCATCGGCCATGCGCAACATCCGTGGAGAATCGATAAGACCCCGTCGTTCGCGGGTCGTGCGGCATCTCATCCGGTGCGCGCTGCCCGCCGCCCTGCTGGCGCAGCCTGCCTGGGCGCAGGCCGCCGCGCCCGCCGGGGAGGGCGCGGAACCGGTCGCGCATTACGGCCTGCTGCGCACGCGCGACCTGTCGCCGTTCGGGTTCCTGAGGCTCGACATGCGGCCCGCCCACGCCGTGGTGAGCCCGCCGGGCAATTGGGCGGTGGAGGCCGATTTCGGCTACCAGAACACCTGGGTGCTGAGCCGGAACGTGAAGACCTACCTGAACACGCTGCCGGGGCGGCGGGGACTCGGGCCGGACGAGGTGCAGGCCATCCGCGACCTTCCCGGCGAGGCCTTCCTGGTCGATCTCGAACTCGGCCTGCTCGATATCACCTTCCATCGCAAGTTCACCGAAAACTGGGGAGTGTTCGCCACGGTGAGCGGCGTGATGTACACCGGCGGATTCCTCGACGGCGGCATCGAGTGGTTTCACCGCAGCCTGGATTTCCCCGACGCCGCCCGGCCCCGGGCGGGACGCAACGACGTCCATGTCATCTTCGACCTGAAGGGTTCCCAGACCACGCTGACGTCCCTGCCGGACGGCGGCCTGCTCGATCCGATTTTCGGCGCCCGTTACACGGCGGCCCCGGGCCGCGCGCCGTGGAACTACGTGATCGAGTGGGCGGTCAAGGTTCCCTTCGACGGCGAGCGGGAGTTCTTCTCGACGGGCCATTTCGATTTCGGGGTGCAGGCCACCGCGCAGCGCTTCATGCATCGCCATGCCGCCTATGCGAGCCTGGCGGCGGTCCACTCCCGGTCAAACTCGGTCGCCCCGGCCACCGAGGAGTTCATCCCCACCGTGATCCTCGGCTACGAATACGCGCTGAACGGGCACACGAACCTGAACGCCCAGCTTTACATGAGCCCGAGCGTGTTCACCAGCGCGGACACCGGGCTGGACGAACTGCGCGACAACAAGTACCAGATGTCGTTCGGGCTGCGCCACCGAATCGGGTCGTCGCTGATCACCGTCGGGGTGACGGAAAACCTCGTCTATTTCAACAACAGCCCCGACTTCGGTTTTCAGACGGCCTGGATCTACAGCCCGGCGTTCGCACACTGAGCGTTGCCCCGCGTCCCGATCCGCCGGGCGGATTCATTGTGCGGCGGCATGGGGTATACTTGAGCCCAAAAAAACGGTCCTGTCGATCTCCATGAATCCATTGCTGAAATATCTCCTCTGGCTGCTGGTCGCCGTGACCGGCGCGGCGGCGGTCGGCGGCATCGCCATCAACCGCGGCGAGCCGGTCAATGCGCTGTGGCTGATCGTCGCCGCGGTGTGCGTCTACGCGATCGCGTACCGCTTCTACGCGGCCTGGATCGCCGCGAAGGTGCTCGTCTTCGACGAGACGCGCGCCACGCCGGCGGAGCGCTTCAACAACGGGCGCGATTTCGTGCCCACCCAGCGCTGGATCGTCTTCGGCCACCACTTCGCCGCCATCGCCGGCCCCGGCCCGCTGGTCGGGCCGACACTCGCGGCGCAGTTCGGCTATCTGCCCGGCACGCTGTGGATCCTGGTCGGCGCCGTGCTGGGCGGCTGCGTGCAGGACATGATGATCCTGTTCTTCTCGATGCGGCGCAACGGACGCAGCCTCGGCCAGATGGCGCGCGACGAACTGGGCGCGATCGGCGGGGCGGCGGCGCTGGTCGCGACGCTGATGATCATGATCATCCTGATCGCGGTGCTCGGCCTGGTGGTGGTGAACGCGATGAAGCACAGCCCGTGGGCGACCTCGACCGTCGCCGCGACGATACCGATCGCGCTGTTCGTGGGCTTCTACATGCGCAGCATCCGGCCGGGCCGCGTGCTCGAGGGTTCCGTCATCGGCGTGCTGCTGCTCCTGCTCGCGGTCGCCGGCGGCGGCTGGATCGACCACAGCCCCGCGCTGCGCGGCCTGTTCGACCACGCCGGCCTGCCGCTCGCCTGGGCGGTAATCCTGTACGGCTTCGCTGCCGCGGTGCTGCCGGTGTGGATGCTGCTCACGCCGCGCGACTACCTGTCCACCTTCATGAAGCTCGGCACGGTGCTGCTGCTCGCCCTCGCCATCGTGCTGCTGAATCCGGTGATCAAGATGCCGGCGCTGACCCCGTTCATCGACGGCACCGGGCCGATCTTCGGCGGCGCGCTGTTCCCGTTCGTGTTCATCACCATCGCCTGCGGCGCGATCTCGGGCTTCCATTCGCTGATCGCCTCCGGCACCACGCCCAAGCTGCTCGCCAACGAGCGCGACATCCGCATGATCGGCTACGGCGGCATGGTGCTGGAATCCTTCGTGGCGATCATGGCGCTGATCGCCGCGACCGTGCTCGATCCGGGCGTGTACTTCGCCATCAACAGCCCGGCCGGCGTGGTCGGCGCCACGGCGGCGGACGCGGTGGCGAAGATCTCCTCATGGGGCTTCCCGGTGACGGTGGAGCAGATGGAGATGCTGGCGCGCGATATGGGCGAGGCGACGCTGTTCGCGCGCACCGGCGGCGCGCCCTCGCTGGCGGTCGGCATGGCGAGCATCTTCGCCAGCGCCTTCGGCCAGGGCATGCTCGCCATGTGGTACCACTTCGCCATCATGTTCGAGGCGGTGTTCATCCTCACCACGCTCGACGCCGGCACGCGCGTCGGCCGCTTCATGCTGCAGGACCTGCTCGGCAACCTGTCGCCGCGCCTGGGGCAGACCTCGTGGTATCCCTCGGTGATCCTGGCGAGCGGGGCGATCGTCGGCGCCTGGGGCTATTTCCTCTACATCGGCGTGATCGATCCCAACGGCGGGGTCAACATCCTGTGGCCGCTGTTCGGCATCTCGAACCAGATCCTGGCGGCGATCGCGCTGTGCGTGGCGACCGGCATCCTGGTCAAGTCGGGCCGGGTCCGGTATGCCTGGATCACCGCGCTGCCGCTCACCTGGCTGGTCACCATCACCACCGCGGCGGTGTGGGACAAGATCACGAGCCCGGACGTGCGCATCGGCTTCTTCGCCGCCGCCAGCGACCTCGCCGACAAGGTGGCCGCCGGCATGCTCCCGCCGGAGCGGGCGGCGGTCGCGCCGCAACTGATCTTCAACCTCCGCCTCGACGGCTGGATCGCGATCTTCTTCGCCGTCCTGCTGTGGGTGATCGTGCTCGACATGCTGAAGGTGTGCTACCGCCACCTCGCCGGCAAGCCGTGCCCGCCGCTCAGCGAGTCGCCGCACATCCCGAGCCGCCTGGCCGAGGATTACGTGAGGGATTGAGCATGTCAGGAGAGAAATTCAAGGAGATTCCAGGCCTGTCATCCCCGCGAAAGCGGGGATCCAGGCTGTGGAAGTTCAGCGGATTGCTGGATTCCCGCTTCCGCGGGAATGACGGAATTCGGTCCTCTCTGAAGGCATTCTGGCGCGCGGTGCGCCAGCTCTCGGGCGACGACGCCTACGAACGCTACCTCGAGCATCATTCCATGCATCACGCCGACCAGCCGACGCTCACCCGCGCCGAATTCTTCCGCCGCTGGCAGGAAGAGAAGTGGAGCGGTACCCGGCGCTGCTGCTGAGCAATGTGAACGGGGACAGATTTTAAAATCTGTCCCCATGCCCGAACTGAAAGGGGACAGATTTAACAAGGGGGCCCCCGGCCCCGGGCGCGGGGGGGGGGGGGGGCCCCCCCCCGCCCCCCCGCGGGGGGGGGGACAGATTTAAAAAAATCTGTCCCCAGGTGGTTTATCAGGGACGGGTTTCATAATCCCTCCCCAGTTGTCCTGCAGACTAGGCTGAATCGGAACCAGGGCCGCATGGCCCTGCAGCCTGGAACAGCGACACGGGCCTTCGAAGGGGCCTGATCGGGTGACAAAACCGGCAATATTTCATCAACATCGAATCCAGCAGGTTGACTGCAGCGGGGCTGCCGGCATCGGCCAACGAAGGCCAGACGGCGTCGCTGTGAGCGATGAACGCTCCTCTCCGGGAGGTTAAGCATCTCAGGGATCATCCGATAACTTTGCTGTGATATGTGCCCCGGCGGGAATTCATGGCGAAGCTGTCCGTTGATCAAATGCTTCATCGAGCGAAGTCGCATGAGCGTAAAGGCGAGTTCGAGGAGGCGCGCGCTTTATATAAGGGTGTGCTCCAGGACTTTCCGGGCAACACGCGCGCCAGGCAGGCGCTCGTCCAACTGGGCGTGGCCGGCCAGTCGGCAGATACCGGCCGGAACCCGCCGCAGGAAACGCTCGATCACCTCATGGGCCTCTATGACCAGGGCCAGCACGCCGCCGTAGCCGAACAGGCGCTCGGGCTGACGCCGGCATTCCCCGATTCGTTCGTGCTGTGGAACCTGCTGGGGGCCTCCGGCGCACAAGTCGGGAGGAGAGACATCGCCGAGAAGGCGTTTCGCCGCGCCTCCGAACTCAACCCGGCGTTCCCCGACGCGCACAGCAATCTCGGCAATATCCTGAAGGAGCAGGGCAGGCTCGACGAGGCCGCCGCCTGCTATGTCCGCGCGCTCGAACTGAACCCCGACTTCGCCGCCGCCCACAACAACCTCGGCAATGTGCTCAGGGGCCAGGGCAGGCTCGACGAGGCGGTCGCCAGTTTCTCCCGTGCGCTCGCGCTGAAGCCGTACTTCGTCGATGCGCACTGCAATCTGTTCGAGCTCCATGAAAAATCCAATCAACTGGATGCGGCACGCGACGCGATAGAGGCGATGCAGCGGGCGTTCCCGCTGCTGCCGGCGGAATTGAAGCTGCGGAAGGCGATCTATCACTTCAGGATGAAGGAATACGACGCGGTGATCGCGGAGATCCGCGGGATAGGCGATGGCATCCTCAGGGGGAACCAGGAAATCCGCCGGCTCGAACTGCTTTCCAAGGCGCTCGAGAAGGCCAATCACTTCAACGATGCCTTCCTGTACATGCACAGGATGAACGCGCTGATCGTGTCCACGTACCGGGAGCTGGACGAACCGGCATCGAGGTATCTGGAGCATATCGAGGCAAGGAGGCTCGACCTGCAGTCCGCCAGCCGGGAACGGCCGGCCGTAAGGGCGCATGACAATCAGGACGAGCCCGTCTTCCTGGTCGGCTTTCCGAGATCCGGCACCACCTTGCTCGACACGTTCCTCCGCGGCCACCCGGAGGTCGAGGTCATCGAGGAAAAACCGATGATGGCGCTGTCGGCCTCTCATATTGGAGAATTCAGGCCGCTGGCGCAGATCGAGGCGCTGGGTGATGAGGAATTGAGCCTGATGCGCAGGCTCTATTTCGGCGAGCTGAAGAAACACGTCCGGTCGGAAGGCAGGAATATCATCATCGATAAATTCCCGCTGAACCTCGTCTATGCGCCGGAGATGCACGCCCTGTTTCCGAATGCCCGCTACATCCTGGCGCTGCGGCACCCGCTCGACTGCATGCTGAGCAACTACAAGCAGAACTTCCGCCTGAACGCGCCGATGTACCTGATGTCGGACCTCATGCGGGCGTCGGCGCTGTACGACAACGCGATGTCCATCTTCCGCCTCTGCCAGGAGCGCTACGACCTGCGCGTGCACAATGTGCGCTACGAAGACCTGACGCATGACGCCGAGGGCGTCATCCGGTCCCTCGTCTCGTTCCTGGGCATGGAATGGGACAGCGGCGTGCTGGATCACAAGCAAACCGCCCGGCAACGGCGGATGATCGACACCCCCAGCTACAGCCAGGTCGTGGAAGACGTATACAAGGACTCCACCCACCTGTGGAAGCGGTATGAGGCGCACCTCAAGCCGTTTATCCCCAGGATGAAGTATTGGATGGATCAGTTCGGGTATATATAGTATTTTCAAGGCTTCCCGGCCTTGAGTTCGGTATCCCCTCCAGTTCCAGCTCGCAGGTCGGGTTGAATAAAAACAAGCCCGACGTCGGCGGAACACAGATCCATCCCGTAATATCCAAGATGCAAATGAAACGGATCCTGCTCATTCTCGGAATGCCCTGGCTTCTGTCCGCGTGCGACAGCGAACCGCCGCGGCAGTATCAGGGCTACGCGGAAGGGGAATACATTCTGGTCGCCTCGCCCGAGGCCGGCATACTGGAGGAACTCGCGGTGCAGCGCGGCGAACAGGTCGAGGCGGAGGGCCAGCTGTTCACGCTCGAGCAGCGCAACGAGGCGGCGGGTCGGCAGCAGGCGGCGGCACAGCTCCGTCTCGCGCAGGCGCGGTTGGACAACCTGGGCAAGGGCCTGCGCTCGCCCGAGATCGACGCGCTACGCGCCGCGGCGGACCAGGCCGAGGCCGCGCGCAAGCTGGCCGAGATTCAATTGAAACGCGACCGCGAGCTGCTGGCGAAGAATTTCGTCGCGCCCGACCGCATCGACGAGGATGAGACCGCGCTTGCGAGTGCCGTGGCGCAGGTACAGGAGGCGCAGGCACGGTTGGCGCTGGCGAAGGAGAGCCTGGGCCGTTCCGGCGAACTCGAGGCGGCGCGCGCGGAGGTGGAGTCCGCGAAGGCCGCGCTCGCGCAGGCCGACTGGCGGCTCGAACAGAAGTCGCGCCGCGCGCCGCAGGCCGGGCTGATCCACGACACCTTCTTCGTGGAAGGGGAGTGGGTGCCGGCGGGCAAGCCGGTGGTCAGCCTGCTGCCGCCCGGCAACGTCAAGCTGCGATTCTTCGTGCCCGAGCCGGTGGTCGGCGGCCTGCGCGTGGGGCAGAAAATCAAGGCGACGTGCGACGGCTGCGGCGCCGCGCTCGAGGCCGCAATCAGCTATGTCTCGCCCGCCGCCGAGTTCACACCGCCGGTGATCTACAGTCGAGAGGCGCGCGAGAAGCTGGTGTTCATGATCGAGGCGCGGCCGAGTCCGGCCGATGCCGCGCGCCTGAAGCCCGGCCAGCCGGTGGATGTCAGCCTGTGAACGACGCGCTCGCCATCGACGTGCGCGGGCTCAACAAGCACTTCGGCGACAAGCACGTGGTGAAGGACTTCTCGCTGCAGGTGAAGCCCGGCGAGATCTTCGGCTTTCTCGGCCCCAACGGCAGCGGCAAGACCACCTCGATCCGCATGCTGTGCGGCCTGCTCACCCCCGACAGCGGCAGCGGCACCTGCCTCGGCTACGACGTCGTGCGCCAGACGCGCGCGATCAAGCGCGAGGTCGGCTACATGACGCAGCGCTTCTCGCTGTGGGAAGACCTCACCATCCGCGAGAACCTCGATTTCATCGCGCGCATGTACGGTATGTCCGACCGCCGCGCGGCGGTGACGCGCGCGCTCGACGAGCTCGGCCTCACCTCGCGGCAGAACCAGCTTTCCGGGACGCTGTCCGGCGGCTGGAAACAGCGTCTCGCGCTCGCCGCCTGCATGATGCACGAGCCCAGGCTGCTGCTGCTCGACGAGCCGACCGCCGGCGTCGATCCCAAGGCGCGGCGCGACTTCTGGCAGGAGATCCACGCGCTCGCTGCCCGCGGCATTTCGGTGCTGGTCTCCACCCACTACATGGACGAGGCCGAGCGCTGCCATCGCCTTGCCTACATCTCCTACGGCTCGCTGCTGTCCAGCGGCACCGTGGACGAGGTGATCGCGCAGTCGCCGCTGGAGAGCTGGGTGGTGCACGGGCCGGACCTGGCGCAGCTCGAGCGGCAATTGCGCGGCCTGCCCGGCATCGCCCAGGTGACGCCCTTCGGCAACACGCTGCACGTGGCGGGCGTCGACGCCGCCGCGCTCCAGATCGCCATCGCGCCGTTCCGCGCCGACGCGAAATACCGCTGGGAGCGCAGCGCGGCGACGCTGGAGGACGTCTTCATCCACCTGATGGACGGCGCGGGCGGTTCCCGATGAGGCTCGACGGCTTTTCCCTGCGCCGCTGGGTCGGCATCATGGTGAAGGAGTTCACCCAGCTCCGCCGCGACCGCCTGACCTTCGGCATGATCATCGGCATCCCGGTCATGCAGCTGCTGCTGTTCGGCTTCGCCATCAACGCCGACCCGAAATCCTTGCCGACGGCGGTGCTGTCGCAGGACAACAGCCAGGTCGCGCGCACGCTGGTCAGCGCGCTGCAGGCGAGCCAGTACTTCAGGGTGGTGCGGCACGCCGAGAGCGAAGAGGAGCTGGACACCCTGTTCGCACACGGCGAGGCGCAGTTCGCGCTGACCATCCCGCCCGGTTTCGAGCGCGGCCTGATGCGCGGCGAGCGCCCGGCGCTGCTGCTGGAGGCGGACGCGACCGATCCCACCGCGACCGCCAACGCGCTCGGCGCGCTGAACGGCATCGCCAGGAGCGCGCTGGCGCACGACCTCAAAGGCGTGCTCGCCGACCGGGCGCCGGAAGAGCTGCCGGTGGACCTGCGCGTGCAGCGCCGCTACAACCCGGAGGGCATCACCGCCTACAACATCGTGCCCGGCCTGCTCGGCGTGATCCTCACCATGACCATGATCCTGATGACCGGGCTCGCGATGACGCGCGAGCGCGAGCGCGGCACCTTCGAGAACCTGCTCGCGACGCCGGCGCTGCCCATCGAGGTGATGACCGGCAAGATCGTGCCCTACATCCTGATTGGCCTGATCCAGGTGACGCTGATCCTGCTCGCCGCGCGCTTCATCTTCTTCGTCCCGATGGTGGGCAGCCTGCTGCTGCTCTACTGCGTGGTGCTGGTGTTCATCGCCGCCAACCTGACGCTGGGCATCACCTTCAGCTCCATCGCCCGCAACCAGTTGCAGGCGATGCAGATGACGTTCTTCTTCTTCCTGCCGTCGATCCTGCTGTCCGGTTTCATGTTTCCCTTCCGTGGCATGCCCGAATGGGCGCAAGCCATTGGCAACGTGCTGCCGCTGACGCACTTCCTGCAGCTCGTGCGCGGCATCCTGCTCAAGGGCGATACGCTGCACGAACTGTGGCCGCAGCTGTGGCCGATACTCGCCTTCATGGCAGCGGTGCTGGGGCTGGGATTGAGGTTTTATAAGCGGACACTGGACTAGAGGAAGGCACTCTTCTTTTCATGCGGCGGCTAACCAATTGTCCTTAGGTTGATTGCCTGGATTGCATATTTGTCCCTCACAGTCATTAGAGATATAGGTTATTAAGTAAAATGCCAGATAACTCTATGTTCTTTGTATATTAAGATATATTGTTAACTAATATAGACCTTTATATTCCGTTAAATCCACGATGCAACCAGATCTTCCAGAAGAAAGCGAAAGCCAAGAAATAGGCCAACATGCAGTTATCGCATTCCGTGGTTTACACCCAGTTGATTGGAGAGTAACCCAAACCGATGGCGATACTGATGCAGGCCTTGACATGCAGATACAGTTAGTAAATCAGAGAAGATATAAGGGAATATTCAATGCACAAATAAAAGGTTCAAGACAACAAAGGGAAGATGGGAAAAATAAAAAACTTAATGCAGATGGAACCTTCATTTCTGTAAACGTTAGCTTATCAACGCTGAATTATTATCTTCGTGTAGGTAATCCTGTGATGTTAGTTTTTGTCGATCTAACCGTCGACCCAAATCCACGAAAGTGTAAAGCATATTATCTTTGGCTGAATGAGGAACTCGATGAACTTCGAGGCGACCACCATTCTCTAGATCATCTACATAAAGCTAATCACATCTTTCGAATGCCCGTTACTAACTCTTTAGATGATACCACTAATGTGGTGGATTACTTGATGCATGAGCAAGATAAGCGCCTCAGA
This sequence comes from Gammaproteobacteria bacterium, assembly GCA_016712635.1. NCBI lineage: Bacteria > Pseudomonadati > Pseudomonadota > Gammaproteobacteria > Gammaproteobacteria bacterium. The sequence continues at coordinate 316,674 of JADJQS010000006.1, forward strand.
CTCAATTCGTTATATACCGTTATAAGCTCACACGTAGAAGATCCAACAACTGCCATAGGTCAGCTAGGTAACAAATTTTCTTCTACGCCGATCGCACTAGCATCTATCACAGCCGAAGTGGATAGCCCGTGGATAGATGCTCCACATGGTAGTATCGCAAAACAACTTCATGTCATATCTAATTTACTATCTTCAAATAATTTAGATCTTTCATCTGATGAGCTAGATAGAATTAGTCAAAGAATTAGTGAGGCTAGCGATCACGAACTTGCAGAATATTACTTTCAAATGGCTCGATTGCTAGATTTGATGGGAAAATATTCCGAAGCATTACCAAAATATGAGATCGCACATAGTAAGTACCCTTCAATAAGGAAGTATCATCTTGGCTTGCTTGAGTCTAGATTGCTTTCACAATATGGTAATAAACAAGAAGAGCAGATTTTATTAAATCAGATTCTAGAAAAGACAGGGCCAGAGTACGCGCGATTAAAGGCTAAATTATATGCTCTCCTAGGTTCATATGAAAAAGCATTAGAAGTCTTAGGGAGTGAAGATGATAATGAGGTATTTGTTTCTCGAGCACTCGTCTCCTTCTTAAAGAAAGACTACGAAAGTTGCGCCCGATATTGTGAGAATGAGTTATTACGGGCAGGAATTACAAAGCGTCAACAATTAACCCTTCTAGAATTTAAATCACGATCCTATTTCATTATTGGCATGGGTCGGTCTATCGATGATAACACCGATGAAATCTACCCATTTTCTGGCGTGCCAGGCATGATTGTTGAAATTATGCGTAAAGCATGGAGTGGTTTTAAGTTAGCATAGGATGTTGCTCAACAACTAGGTTACCCGCAGGAAACTGAATATTTATTACTTGATGCTTCATGCATACTCAGTTTGTTTTTCGATGATAAAGAGGATTTCTATAGGCATTTGATGCACTTTTCAAAAGTCCGCCAAAACTCAACATACATACAAGAAACACTTTTAAAATACGCTGCCAATAATAATGATTATGACATAGCTTATGAACAACTATTAAAGTTACCTCTTAATCCGTCAGTTATAGTGCACAAGATATTAATACTATACCAACAATCGAACAAAAGACTTGTTGTTAGTACCGCGTTAGAGCACAAAACCGAACTGTTAAGTGCGATGCCGAATAACCTCGACATCGCACTGGCAATTGCTGCGGAGTGTGCAGATGATTTGATTCTTTCTAAAGAGAGGGACGAATTATTATATACGCTTGAACTTCTACCAAATGGTAGGGCGATGCTGGCTATTCATCGCCTTATGTCGACAATCAAAAATAATATACTAAGCGTACCAGAAGCAATAGATGAGCTATGGAAAGTATATGAAGAGGGGGAAATAGATAAACAAGTACTAGCACAATTATTTGATCATTTAGATATCACAGATAGCGTACAAGCGAGCAAAGCAATTCGAGTTGCAAAGAACATCTCAGAACAGCGTCAATTTACTGAGCGGGAAGCAACTCGACTATGTCAAGCGTGGTCAACCGTCTCAGGGTGGACTGAAATCGTATCAATAACCACAGAAGCACTTCTACGATTTGATGAGTCAATACGACTAAAAGCAATTAAGGCGCTTGCATTAGATGAGCTCGGTCATACTCCCGAAGCTTTAGAAATACTTGAACAAGTTATACATACCAATAAGTTTGATCCGTATGCTTTCGAATTATATGCACAAATAGCATCGCGATGTGGATTAACAAATAAATCTTTGAATCTGTTTGAAAGACTACTTGAACATTCCGACGAGAAAATTAAGAAAGCAAACATCTTGCGGATTATGTTTTTGCTAGAAACTAGCCTTGATACAGAAAGTAATCGTTTATTGGATATATGTTCACGTTACGGCGAAGTAAATAACAAGGATGATGAAATTGAAGAAGGTGGATTTCTCCAAATGTTTTTTGCCGCAACTATTAGCGATAAAGTTACTCCAAGCAGTGAACAACTTAGTAACTTCCATAGTCGTTTGGCAGAATTTCAAAGAAAATTTCCAAAATCTGGGTTTATGAGAGCAGTTTCTTTTAATAATGATTCACCTGAAGAATTCTTAGAGCTGCTCAAAGAAATATCTGGCATGACCGAAGAAAAGCGTAGGTGGTATCTCCGTCATGAAAATTTATTAAGAGCTGGACTACTTCCTATACCATTCTGTCTGAGGCCAAAAGTAATATTAAATGTCACAGACCTTTTATATTTGTGGGAGCTTGCCAAGAATGTCGGCAAAGATGACCGCCAATATCATCTAATGATGAGCACAAAAACTTATATACCAAAGGAAAATACCAATTATCTCGACAGCCGTATTATTATCGACAATATTTCAATCTTAGTGTTATACGATCTCGGAATCCTCGAATATTTCTTGGAAACTATACCAAGAATCGCCATAGCAAAATCAACCTTAATACAGTACCAAAAGTGGAGTCACAATTTATTTGTCTCTCCACTTTGCGATAAGGCAAAGAAAATAGTAGCCTTGCTTGCTCGCTTCACGAGAAAAATCGAGCAACCATCGGCAATACAAATTGAAGAGAATCAGGGGCAACTTGATACCTTAGATGATCAGAAAAACATAATGCGAACATCCGACAATATATTTTACTCTGACGACGCTATCGCTCGCCTATATGTATGTGATACAGAAGATGAGAGTAGATGTATTACTACAATAGATATAATCGAGCTTCTTGTTCAGTTAGGGAGAATTACAAGATTTGATGCCTCGATTAAATATTCAGAGTTATGCCGTTGGAATGTAATCGGAGTGCCAGTAAGGTTTGTAGATGTGTTGCGTGTTCTTGAGCCATATATGGAAAGTGGTTTAAGCATAAGCATGGCAGTTGAAAGACTTGAGCATAATTTAAACTTTAGTTATTTCATTGATGCTATCTGGGACCTCAGAAAAGACTACACAATAATTGTTAGAGAATTCGCACAATTCTTAAGCATCGTGTTTCTTGAGGCTGATGGAATCCATGTAGATGATTCGATAATTGCTGCACTATGGTATTGGTGGTATAGAAAGGTCCAGTTCAAAAAAGATGGTGAAGAAGACAAACTTGATTATCTCGCTCGCTCATGTTTGGCAATTGCTTTGAATTTATCAAATCAAAACATACCACAATCAAGTAAGCGCAAGGTATCACACAGACTTTGGTCAAATTATAAAAGTACAGTTCAATTTATCTATGGAGAAATGATGGATGAAAACATTGATAGAAAACTATTCAAACGTTTAGCTGAATTTACGGCCAAAGATAATCGGATATCATCTAATCAAGTATTTCAATTTCTAAAAGATGGTTTAGAGCAGGGACCTCAGATAGTGATATGTTCTGCGTGACATATAACAATGAAGTTATATTGCGAGCAACAAAGAAATTATAGGAAAATTATAAATAGTATGTTTGATAATGAATAAATTCATTTTCTAAGCGGCAGCAAAATCCTTGTTTTCTGCATGCACAGACAAGGTACATTTGGGTTCTATATACTACGTTTTGATTTATTTTACGTCAGTGTTTATTATTCCTTCCCCCTCAACTGCTGCAATATCCCCTCATTCTCCAGCGTCGACGTATCCTGCGTGATCTCTTCCCCGCGCGCGATCGTGCGCAGCAGCCGTCGCATGATCTTTCCTGACCGCGTCTTCGGCAGGTTGTCAGAGAAGCGGATGTCGTCCGGTTTGGCGATCGGGCCGATCTGTTCGGCGACCCAGGCGCGCAGTTCCTCCTTCAAGGCCTTGTCGGTGCCGGGTGCGGGGCGTTCACCCTTCAGCACCACGTAGGCGAAGATGCCTTCGCCCTTGATCGGGTCGGGGTGGCCGACGACGGCGGCCTCCGCGACCTTCGGGTGCGCGACCAGCGCGGACTCGACCTCCATGGTGCCGAGCCGGTGGCCGGAGACGTTGAGCACGTCGTCGATGCGGCCCATGATCCAGAAGCAGCCGTCCTTGTCGCGCCGCGCGCTGTCGCCGGCGAGGTAATAGCGGTTGTTGAACTTGGACCAGTAGGTGTCGACGTAGCGCGCATCGTCGCCCCAGATGGTGCGCAGCATCGACGGCCACGGCTTCCTGATCACCAGGTAGCCGCCCTTGTCCGGCTGCGTGACGGGATTGCCCTTGTCGTCGACGATGGCGGCGTCGATGCCGGGCAGCGGGATGGTGCAGGAGCCGGGCTTGGTGGCGACCGCGCCGGGGATCGGCGCGATCATGTTGGCGCCGGTCTCGGTCTGCCACCAGGTATCGACGATCGGGCAGCGCTCGTGTCCGATGACCTTGTGGTACCACATCCACGCTTCGGGGTTGATCGGCTCGCCGACGGTGCCGAGCAGGCGGATGCGCGACAGGTCGTAGCGCGCGGGAATCTCCTCGCCGAATTTCATCAGCGCGCGGATCGCGGTCGGCGCGGTGTAGAACACGGTGACGCCGTGGCGCTGGCAGATGGCCCAGAAGCGGCCGGGATCGGGCACGGTGGGCGCGCCTTCGTACATCATCACGGTGCCGCCGACGGCGAGCGGGCCGTAGGCGACGTAGGTGTGGCCGGTGACCCAGCCGACGTCGGCGGTGCACCAGTAGATGTCGTCGGCGCGGTGGTCGAACACCCACTTCATGGTGGTGACCGCGCCGAGCAGGTAGCCGGCGCTGGAGTGCTGGATGCCCTTGGGCTTTCCTGTCGATCCCGACGTGTAGAGGATGAACAGCGGGTGCTCGGCCTCGACCCACACCGGATCGCACTTGTCATCGACCTTGGCGACGGCGTCGTGCCACCAGACGTCGCGCCCGGCTTGCATGGGGATATTTTCGCCGCTGCGCTTGAGCACGATGACGCATTCCGGCTTCACTGCCGAGTGCTCGATGGCCTGGTCGGCGGCAGCCTTCAGCGCGATGACCTTGCCGCCGCGGTGGCCGCCGTCGGCGGTGATGACGACCTTGGCGCCGGCGTCCTCGATGCGGTCCTTCAGCGCGTTGGCGGAGAAGCCGCCGAACACCACCGAGTGGATCGCGCCGATGCGCGCGCAGGCCTGCATCGCGATCACCGCCTCGGGCACCATCGGCATGTAGATGATGACGCGGTCGCCTTTCGTCACGCCGCGCTGCTTCAGCGCGTTGGCGAGCCTGCACGTCTCGCGGTGCAGCTCGGTGTAGGTGAGCGTGCGCGTATCGCCTTTCTCGCCCTCGAACACGATCGCGGTCTTGCTGCCGTCCATCGCCAGGTGGCGGTCGAGGCAGTTGTACGAGACGTTGAGCGTGCCGTCGTGGAACCAGCGGAAGTGCGGCGCGCGGCTGACATCCAGTGCCTGGGTGAAGGGCGTGTGCCAGTCCAGCTCGGTCTGCGCCAGCGCGGCCCAGAAGCCGGCGTGGTCCTTCTCCGCCGCGCGGTGCATTGCGGCGAGCGCCTTCGCATCGATGCGCGCGCCGGCGGCGAAGGCGGCCGGCGGTTCGAACGAGCGGTTTTCGATCAGGATGGAATCGATATCGGAGCTGGACATGGGCTGCCTTTTTGTAATGGTAAAGGACGGGGCGCTGCATCGGAACGGTGCGTCCCGTACAGTCATGGGGACAGGATAGCGACCGGGGGCGGGGCAGACAAGCCTGTGGAGATCAGGGTGGGGACGGACTAAAAACTGAAAGGGGACAGACTTAAGTCTGTCCCCTGCCTAGGTAGCGAGCCGGGGACGGACTTAAGTCCGTCCCCGATCAGCACGGAACACGGGGACGGATTGAGAAATCCGTCCCCTCAGTCTGTAAACAGTGCGTAAGGGGACAGACTTTCCCTGGATAGCGAGCAGGGGGCGGACTTTAAAAACAAAAAGGGGACAGACTTAAGTCTGTCCCCTTCTACAAGCTGCGTAAGGGGACGGACTTAAGTCCGTCCCCGATCAGCGTTTATGGGTTATCCCTTGACCTGACGCTCGCGGATTTCGTCGAGGGTTTTGCAGTCGATGCAGAGGTTGGCGGTGGGGCGCGCCTCGAGGCGGCGGATGCCGATCTCGACGCCGCAGACCTCGCAGAAGCCGTACTCGTTGTTCTCGAGCGAGCGCAGCGACTCGTCGATCTTCTTGATCAGCTTGCGCTCGCGGTCGCGCGTGCGCAGCTCGAGGGCGAAGTCCGATTCCTGGCTGGCGCGGTCGTTCGGGTCGGGGAAGTTGGCCGCCTCGTCGCGCATATGGACGACGGTGCGCTCCATCTCATCGATCAGCTTGTTCTTCCAGGTGTTCAGGATGACGCGGAAGTGCGCGACCTGCTTCGGGCCCATGTACTGCTCGCCCTTCTTTTCCTGGTAGGGCTCGAGTCCGAGATAGAACAACTGGCTCGCCGCGTGCGTGGCGCCGCGCGCCACGGCCGGTTTCTTCTTCGCCGGGGCCGGGGCCGGGGCAGGGGCCGCCGCCGCGGGCTTTTTCGCCGGGGCCTTGGCGACGGTCTTCAGCGGGGCTTTCGCGGCAGCCTTTTTCTTGGCCGGCGCGGCCGCGGGGACCGCCTTCTTGGCCTTGGCCTTGGGTTTCGCCTTGCCTGCTGCTGCCTTGCTCTTTGCGACCGCCATCAAGAGTTCTCCTGACTAGAGAAAAAAGAAACGCGTATTTATACCAGAATCGCCCCGTGAGCTCAATAAAATCTCCGGCCGCGGTAATGTGGACGTACGCAGTCATGGGCCGGTTGCGCGGGACCCTTGCCAGGGCGGGGTGGGGTTGGTGTATGATACGACACTATCATTCTAACCAATTGTTATTGATTAATTTTTTATGACAATACCGAAGGCGCTCATTTTCGATGTCGATGGAACCCTCGCGGACACCGAACGCGACGGGCACCGGATTGCGTTCAACCGCGCCTTCGCGGCCGCGGGGCATGACTGGGACTGGGACGAGGAGCTGTACGGGCGCCTGCTCGCGGTGACCGGCGGCAAGGAGCGGATGCAGCACTACCTGGGTTCCTACGTCTACCACGGCGGCGCGGTCCCGGCCGACGTCGCCGCGGGGATCCCGCTGCTGCACGCGGCGAAGAACCGCTATTACGCCGAGCTGCTCGCCGAGGGCGGCATCGCGCTGCGTCCGGGCGTGGAGCGCCTGTTGCGCGCGGCGCGCGCCGCCGGCATCCGCCTCGCGATCGCGACCACCACCACCGGCGAGAACATCGCGGCGCTGCTGATCAGCACGCTGGGTCCGGAGTCCATGAAGTGGTTCGAGGTGCTGGCGAGCGCGGACGAGGTGCCGGACAAGAAGCCCTCGCCGGCGGTGTATCTCTATGCCATGGAAATGCTCGACCTCGACCCCGCCGACTGCATCGCCTTCGAGGATTCCGAGAACGGCCTGGTCGCCGCGCGCCGCGCCGGGCTGCGCACGGTGGTGACGGTCAACGACTATACGCGCGACGGCGAGTTCGACGACGCCACGCTGGTGATCGATCACCTCGGCGAGCCCGATCTTCCCTTCACCGTGCTGGGCGGCCGCGCCGCCGCCCGCCTGATCAATGAACGTGGCCCGCGCTCCCTGCGCTGCGTGGACACGGCCTTCCTGGAGTGGCTGCCCGCCGATGACTGACGACGCGCCGGTCCCGGCGGTCGCGCGGCGCATGGACGAAATCGCGCCGTTTCACGTGATGGACGTGCTGGCGCGCGCCCGCGCCCTCGAGCGCGCCGGGCGCACCATCGTGCACATGGAGATCGGCGAGCCGGATTTCGCCACGCCCGCGCCGGTGATCGAGGCGGGGATGCGGGCGCTGCGCGCGGGTCTGACCCATTACACGCCCGCCACCGGCCTGCCCGGGCTGCGCGCGGCGATCGCGGGTTTCTACCGTTCGCGCGAAGGTATCGAGGTCGATCCCGGTCGCATCGTCGTCACGCCGGGCGCCTCCGGCGCGCTGCAACTGATCCTCGGCGTGCTGCTGAATCCGGGCGACCGCGTGCTGATGGCCGATCCGGGGTATCCCTGCAACCGCCACTTCGTGCGCATGTTCGAGGGCGAGGCGGCGGGCGTGCCGGTGGATGCCGCGACCGGCTACCAGCTCACCGCCGCGCTGCTCGAGGCGCACTGGACGCCGGACACGCGGGCGGTGCTGCTCGCCTCGCCGTCGAATCCGACCGGCACCCTGATCGCGCCCGACGAGCTTGCGCGCATCGCCGCGCTGGCCGAGGCGCGCGGTGCGGCGCTGATCGTCGACGAGATCTACCAGGGCCTGGTGTACGAGGGGCGCGCGGAGACCGCGCTGCATCAGCGCGGCACGGTGTTCGTGCTCAACAGCTTCTCCAAGTATTTCTGCATGACCGGCTGGCGCATCGGCTGGCTGGTCGCGCCGGAGCGGTTCATCCCGGCCATCGACCGCCTCGCGCAGAACATCTTCCTCGCCACTTCCACCCCGGCGCAGCACGCGGCGCTGGCCTGTTTCGAACCCGCGACCCTCGCGCTGCTGGAGCAGCGCCGGGAGGAGTTCCGCACGCGGCGCGACTTCCTGCTGCCCGCGCTGCGCGGGCTCGGCTTCGATATCCCGGTCACGCCGCAGGGCGCGTTCTATCTCTACGCCGACTGTTCCCGCCACGCCGCGGACAGCTACGCCTTCTGCCTCGACCTGCTGGAGCGCGCCGGCGTCGCCATCACGCCGGGCCGCGACTTCGGCCATCACCGGCCGGAGCGGCACGTGCGGTTTGCCTACACGACCGCGCTCGATCAGCTCGGCCTGGGGGTGGAGCGGCTGGGGGAGTATCTCGGTGAGGGGTGAGGGGTGAGGAGTGAGGCGTTAGGAGTGAAGTGTCAGGCGTGAGGAGGTAAACCTTGAATGGAACCTGTCTCAAAATCGGTTATGAGTAAAAAAAGCAGATGTCGTTCCCGCGAATACCCTGAAGGGCACGCGAGCGGGGACCCGGCAGTTCAAGCAGTTGAAAAGCAAAAACACTGGATTCCCGCCTGCGCGGGAATGACGAATTAATCAGACCTTCCCTGGCGCCTCACTCCTCACGCCTGACGCCTCACCTTCTTCACACACCAGGTCGATCCGGTTCCGTTCCCGGATGCCGCTTCGCTTTATCCGGGCTACATACATGGGTGAGGAGTGAGGAGTAAAGTGTGAGGGGGAAACCCCTGTTATATTTACTTGTGTTTTACGCCTCACCCCTCACGCCTGACGCCTCACCTTCCTCACACACCAGCACCGTTGCGCCTGCGACGGCGATCGGCATCACCAGCAGGTTCACCAGCGGGATCAGCGTCAGCACCAGCAGAGTCGCGCCGAAGCCGAGCGCCAGCATCCGGCGTTGCGCCAGGCGCGCGCGCACGGCGGGGAAGGTCAGGCCGTGGTTGCCGAGCGGCACCTCGGCGTATTCGAGCGCGAGCATCCAGGCGCTGAACAGCAGCCACAGCGGCACGGCGACCAGGTTCACGCCGGGTACCAGCGTCAGCAGGCCGAGCGGCGCCGCGCGCAGCGCGAAATAGCCCAGCTTGCGCGCCTCGCCGGCGAGGGCGGCGGCACTCTCCATGATGAATCCGCCTTCGGAGGACGGGGCGCGGCCGCGCAGCCGGGTCTCGACGGCGGCGGCGAGCGGGCCGGTGAACGGCGCCGCGACCAGCGTCGCGAGCAGCAGGCAGACGACGAAGCCCGCCAGCACCGCGACCAGCACGAACAGCGGCCACAACAGCCAGTCCAGCCACGACAGCCACGCCGGCAGCACGGTCTCGAGCCAGGCGAGCAGCCCGGCGAACTGGCTGATGCCGAACCACACCAGCGCGACGAACGCGAGCAGGTTGATCAGCAGCGGCGCGATGACGTAGCGGCGCACGCCCGGACGCAGCAGCAGCGGGATGCCGCGGAAGACACAGGAGGCGCCGGTGAGGAAGTCCAGCATGCCTTCATTCCCCTCGTGCGCCGCGCCGCGCGAGCAGCGCCGCGCCGTAACACGCCTGCTCGCTGCGCGCCTGCCGCAGCGGGACGCCCAGCAGTCCGCGCCGGATCTCCGTCCAGGCCGCGTTGCGCGCGCCGCCGCCGACCGTCATCACGCAGTACGGATAGGGGGCGCCGAGTTCGGCCAGCAGGCGGTAACCCTGCGCCTCGATGCGCGCGATGCCTTCCAGCATGCCCTGGAAGTATTCGACGTCATCGGCGGGTCGCGGCGTCAGGCGCGGCGGATACGCCGGGTCGTTGTGCGGGAAGCGTTCGCCCGGGGCGGTCAGCGGGTAGTAATCGAGGCCGGTCGGCCGCGCCGGGGCGAGCCGCGGCGTCATGGCGTCGAGCCCGGCCTGGCTGAAGAAGTGCCGCAGCACCTTGCCGCCGCTGTTGGACGCGCCGCCCGCGAGCCAGCGCTCGCCGAGGCGGTGGCTGTACACGCCGTACTCCGGCGCGAACACCGGACGGTCGCACAGCACCTTCAGCACCAGGGTGGAGCCGAGCGAGGTGACCGCCGTGCCGGTCGCTGTCGCGCCTACGGTGGAACTGGCGGCGAGGAAGGCGGCGACGCTGTCGGTGGTGCCGGCGACGATGCGCATTTCCGCCGGAAAGCCCAGGCGGCGGACCGCGGCGTCCCGCAGCGTGCCGACCACGGCGCCCGGCGCCACGACCCGCGGCAGCAGCTCGCGGCGCGCGCCGAGGCGGTCGAGCCAGTCGGGCCAGCGCCGCGCGCCGGCGTCGTAGCCGAGCTTGAGGCAATTGTTCTCGTCGCTCACGCCGTACGCGCCGCACAGGCGGCCGGCGATCCAGTCGGCCTGGTGCAGGGCATGGCGGGCGGAACGCGTCGTGTCCCGATCCTGCAGGTGGAGCAGCTTGGCCAGGGCGGAGGTCGGGCCGTGCGCGGCGCAGTCCGGCGGGGCGGTCGCGGCGATGCGCGCGGCCTCCGCCCGGCTGCGGGCATCGTCGTACATCAGCGCCGGTCCGAGCGGACGTCCCGCGCCGTCGGCGAGGAGCAGGGTGGCGGAGGTGCCGTCCACGGCGAGCGCGCGCACCGCCGCGGGGTCGATCCGTCCGGCGATGTCGCGCAGGGCCTCGATCAGCGCGTCCCACCACAGCCCGGGGTCCTGTTCGCTGCGCCCCTCGCCACGCTGCGGGGGCGGGAGTCCTGCCGCGGCCTCGGCCCGCAGTTCGCCCGCGCCGTCGATGGCCGCGACCCGGCAGCCGCCGGTGCCGAGGTCGATGCCGAGGAAGAGGTCAGGATTCAAAGGCGGACATGAATTGTTGAAAGAAACATATGGAAGATAAGCGTATTACTTCCAAGTATTAACCTTTAACTTTAAGAAGCCTCTGCACACGTCATCCCCGCGCAAGCGGGGATCCAGGACCCCGATGATTCTGCATGGACTGGATTCCCGCTTGCGCGGGAATGACATTATTAATCAGGCCTTCCTTGATGCTCACGGCAGCGTCACCGGCTCCGGCGGGCTCCAGGCGTCGCTGCGATGCTCGGCGACCACCGTGGTGTAGATCCCGCCGCGCACGTTGAACTCGGCGGTCAGGCGCATGTAGTGCGGCTCGCAGGCGCGCACCAGGTCGTCGAGGATGGCGTTGGTAACGGCCTCGTGGAAGGCGCCCTTGTCGCGGAAGGACCATATATAGAGCTTCAGCGATTTCAGTTCGACGCAGCGCGCGGCCGGGACATATTCCAGATTCAGCGTGGCGAAATCCGGCTGGCCGGTCTTCGGGCACAGGCAGGTGAACTCCGGCATCTCGATGCGGATGGTGTAATCGCGCCCCGGCTGCGGGTTTTCGAAGGTTTCCAGTTGCTTGCTCGGTTTGGATGGCATGGGTATGTCCGTCGTGTGGAGCGGGGACCTAATGTAGGGGGACAGAATTCAATTCTGTCCCCCGGCTAAGTTTACGGGGACGGACTTGAAGTCCGTCCCCGGGAGTCATGCTGATATCCGTCCCCGGGCTGTCGGCAGGATAGCAAATCCGCCCACTTTAATCTTGTCTCCGGCGGCGCTTTTCCTGTATCTTGGCGACCCATGCAACTGAAGAAGATCAAGCTCGCCGGTTTCAAATCCTTCGTCGACCCTACCACCCTCGCACTGCCCAGCCAGCTCGTCGGAATTGTCGGCCCCAACGGCTGCGGCAAGTCCAACGTCATCGACGCCGTGCGCTGGGTGATGGGCGAGAGTTCAGCCAAGCACCTGCGCGGCGACGCGCTGGCGGACGTCATCTTCAACGGCTCCTCCTCGCGCAAGCCGGTCGGGCAGGCGACCATCGAACTGGTGTTCGACAACAGCGCCGGGCGCCTTGGCGGCCAGTACGCGAACTACAACGAGATCTCCATCAAGCGCGAACTGTCGCGCGACGGCCAGTCGGTCTATTTCCTCAACAACACGCGCTGCCGCCGCCGTGACATCACCGATGTCTTCCTCGGCACCGGCCTCGGCGCGCGCAGTTACGCGATCATCGAACAGGGCACCATCTCGCGCCTGATCGAGGCGAAGCCCGAGGAGCTGCGCACCTTCCTGGAGGAGGCCGCCGGCATCTCCAAGTACAAGGAGCGCCGCCGCGAGACCGAGAACCGCATCCGCGACACGCGCGAGAACCTCAACCGCATCGGCGACATCATCGCCGAACTCGAGCGCCGCCTGCAGACCCTGCAGCGCCAGGCCAAGACCGCCGAGCGCTACCGCGAGCTGAAGCAGGAAGAGCGCCTGGTGAAGGGCCAGTTGCTGGCGCTGAGGTGCCGCAACCTGGAGACGGAGACGGGGGAGAAGGACCGCGCCATCGCCGGGCAGGAGAACGCGGTGGAGAAGGAGATCGCCGGGCTGCGTTCGATCGAGGCCGGGATCGAGAAGCAGCGCGCGGGACAGGTCGAGTCGAACGAGGAATTCAACCGCATCCAGGGCGAGTTCTACAGCCTGGGTTCGGACATCGCGCGGCTCGAGCAGTCGATCCAGCACGCGCGCGAGAAGCAGCAGCAGAACCGCGACGACCTCGCCGCCGTCGAGCGCGCCCGCGCGGAGTCGCTGCTCCATCGCGAGCAGGACGGCGCCCAGATCACCGGGCTCCAGCAGACCCTCGCGTCGAGCGAGCCGGAACGCGCCGCGAAGGAGGAGGCCGAGCAGGCTTCCGCCGCCGCGCTGGCCGCCGCCGAGCAGGCGATGAGCGAATGGCAGGGCGGCTGGGACGCGTATAACAGCCGCGTCGCCGAGCAGCGCCGCAAGACCGAGGTCGAGCGCACGCGCATCCAGAACCTGGAAGAGCGCCTGCGCGGACTGCACGAGCGCCTGCTGCGCCTGCAGGGCGAGGAGCAGGGGCTGGCGACCGAATCCGTGGAAGAAGAGAGCGCCGCGCTGGGTGAACAGCTCGGCGAGGTGAGCGCGTCGATCGAGGGCATGCGGGCGGAGCTGCAGGCGCTCGGCGCGCAGCTCGGCCAGCAGCGCCAGACCAACACGTCCACCGCCGCCGAACTCAACCAGGAACGCGCGCGCCAGCAGGAACTGCAGCGGCAGCATGCCTCGCTCGAGGCGCTGCAGAAGGTTGCGCTCGGCAAGCAGGAGGCGAGCGTCTCGCGCTGGCTGGAGGCGCAGGGCCTGGGCGACGTGCGCCGGCTGGCGGAGGACATCCAGGTCGACAAGGGCTGGGAGCGCGCGGTGGAAACTGTGCTCGGCCTCAACCTCGAGGCCGTGCGCGTGCCCTCGCTGGACGCCATCGCCCAACGCATCGGCGGCCTGGAGCAGGGCATCCTGACGGTATTCGACGCCGCTTCCGCATCGACCGCCCGCACGGGCGACCTGGCACCCAACCTGTCGAGCAAGGTGCGCGCGCCGTGGCCGCTGGATTCCATCCTCGGCGACGTCTACGCCGTCGATACGGTGGGTCAGGCGATGGCGCTGCGCGCGCGGCTGGCGGCGCACGAGTCGCTCATCACGCGCGACGGCGTATGGATCGGACACGACTGGCTGCGCGTGGTGAACGCCCAGGACGAGAAGACCGGCGTACTGTCGCGTGAACAGGAACTGCGCGACATCGCGGCGGCGCTCGCCACGGTGACGGCGCGCGTCGGTGAACTCGAACAGCGCCTGCACGACGGCAACGCCCGCATCGCCGGTTTCGACCAGGCGCGCGACGAGCTGCAGCGCCGGCTCGACGGCGCGACCCAGCAGCAGGCGGAACTGCGCGCGCAGATCAGCCGCCGCGACGCCAGCCTGGAGCAGATCCGGCGCCGGCGCGAACGCCTCGGCGTCGAGATCGAGGACAGCCGCGCGCAGTCGGCGCGCGACAACAGTGAATTGACCGGGGTGCGCGCGCGGCTCGAGGCCGTGGTCGCCGAGGCGCAGGGCCAGGAAGACGAGCATGCCCGGTTGCTGCAGCGCCGCGACGAGCTGCGCGCGCGGCTGGATGACTGCCGCACCCAGGCGGTGCGCGACCGCGAGGCGGCGCGCGAACTCGCCGTGCGCATCGAGTCGGCGCGTTCGCGCCTGAGCACGCTCAACGCCGGACTGGAGCGCGTCGAGCGTCAGCTCGCGCAGTTCGACGCCCAGCGTGGGGAGCTGGAGGCGGCGCTGGCCGCCAGCGCGGAGCCGATCGAGACGATGAAGACCGAGCTCGGCCGCCTGCTCGAGCAACGGCTGGAGGTCGAGACCCGCCTCGCCGGGGCGCGCAAGGCGGTCGAGGCCTGCGATTTCGCCCTGCGCGAGCTCGACAATGCCCGCAACGCGGCGGAACAGCAGGTACGCGACCAGCGCGACGCGCTCGAACAGCTGCGCATGCTGCGGCAGGAGCTCACGGTGCGGCACCAGACCCTGCTGGAACAGCTCGCCGAGGCCGGCCAGGAGCTGGCGGCCCTGCTGGCGGAGATGCCGGAGGAGGCAAGCGAGGGCGTATGGCATGAACGCCTCGACGGCCTCGCGCAGAAGATCGAGCGCATCGGGCCGATCAACCTCGCCGCGATCGACGAGTTCAAGGAGCAGTCCGAGCGCAAGGCCTACCTCGACGCGCAGTCGGCCGACCTCAACGAGGCGCTGACGACGCTCGAGACCGCCATCCGCAAGATCGACAACGAGACGCGCATGCGCTTCAAGGAGACCTTCGATCAGGTCAACGAACAGCTCGGCCGCCTGTATCCGAAGCTGTTCGGCGGCGGCACGGCGCAGCTCGAGATGACCAGCGACGACCTGCTCGAGTCCGGTGTGGCGGTGATGGCGCGCCCGCCCGGCAAGCGCAACGCCAACATCCACCAGCTTTCCGGCGGCGAGAAGGCGCTGACGGCGGCGGCGCTGGTGTTCGCGATGTTCGAGCTCAATCCGGCCCCGTTCTGCATCCTCGACGAGGTGGACGCGCCGCTCGACGACGTCAACGCCGGCCGGCTGTGCCAGTTGGTTCGCGAGATGTCCGACCGCGTGCAGTTCATCTTCATTACGCACAACAAGATCACGATGGAACTGGCCAACCAGCTCGTCGGCGTCACCATGCACGAGCCGGGCGTCTCCCGCCTGGTGGCGGTCGACGTCGATCAGGCGGTGGCGATGGCGACGGCGTAGGCCCGACCGCCGTCCATGCGCCTGATCGTCATGCCCGCACATGCGTGCATCCTGGGCCGCTGATTCCGATGAATGACCGGATCCCCGCCTGCGCGGGGATGACGCTTCCGGGTCTTCAGGAGATGCGCTGGCGCAGGGTTCTTCCCTGATCTCTTGTCCGTCACGCCGCGTCCCTTTACCCTTATCCTCCATGACATCCTCACGCAATCCCGCCGCGCGCGCCGCGCAACTGCGCGAGCAGCTCAATTACCACAACTACCGCTACTACGTGCTCGACGACCCGGAGATCCCGGACGCCGAGTACGACCGCCTGCTGCGCGAGCTGCAGGGGCTGGAGGAAAAACACCCGGAGCTGGTGACGCCGGACTCGCCGACGCAGCGCGTGGGCGCGGAGCCGCAGGCGGAGTTCGGCAAGGTGCGGCGCGAGATCCCGATGCTGTCGCTCGCCAACGCCTACAACGAGGACGAGCTGGCCGATTTCGACCGCCGCGTGCGCGAGGGGCTGGAGGCGGAGTCCGTGGAATACAACGCCGAGCCCAAGATGGACGGCGTCGCGGTCAGCCTGATGTACCGCGACGGTCTCTTCACGCAGGGCGCGACGCGCGGCGACGGCACCACCGGCGAGGACATTACCCATAACCTGCGCACCATACGCGCGATCCCGCTGCGCCTGTTCGGCGACGGCTGGCCGGCGGAGCTCGAGGTGCGCGGCGAGGTCTATCTGCCCAAGGAGAACTTCGAGGCCCTGAACGCGGAGGCGATCAGCCGCGGGGAGAAGCTGTTCGCCAACCCGCGCAACGCCGCCGCCGGCAGCCTGCGCCAGCTCGATCCGAAGATCACCGCCGCGCGCCGGATCGAGATCTTCTGTTACGGCGTGGGCAAGGTCGCCGGCGGGACGCTGCCGGGGTTTCAGCACCAGATCCTGGAGCGGCTGCAATCCTGGGGGTTTCCGGTCTGCCCGGAACAGACGGTGGTGCGCGGCGCGGAGGGTTGCGGGGAATATTACCGGAGCGTGCAGGAGCGGCGTGAACAGCTTCCCTACGAGATCGACGGCGTGGTATTCAAGGTCAACCGCACGGAGGACCAGGAACGGCTCGGCTTCGTCGCGCGCGCGCCGCGCTGGGCGGTGGCCTGCAAGTTCCCGCCCAAGGAGGAGGCCACGCTGCTGAAGGCGATCGAGTTCCAGGTCGGCCGCACCGGCGCGCTGACGCCGGTGGCGCGGCTGGAGCCGGTGCGGGTCGGCGGGGTGACGGTGACCAATGCGACGCTGCACAACGTCGCGATGGTCGAGCGCATGGACCTGCGCGTGGGCGACACGGTGATCGTGCGCCGCGCGGGCGACGTGATCCCGCAGGTGATGGGGATTGTGGAGTCACGCCGGCCCGATCCGCTGCCGGAGCCGTTCACGGTGCCGGTACACTGTCCGGTCTGCGGCTCGGCGGTGGTGCGTCCCGAGGGCGAGGTCGTCGCGCGCTGCAGCGGCGGCCTGTACTGCCCGGCCCAGCGCAAGCAGGCGATCCACCACTTCTCCGCGCGCCGCGCGATGGACATCGACGGGCTGGGCGAGAAGATCGTCGACCAGCTGGTGGAGCGCGGCCTGGTCGGCAGTCCGGCCGACCTGTACGAGCTGACACCGGAACAGCTCGCCGCGCTGGACCGGATGGCGGAGAAGTCCGCCGCGAACCTGCACGCGGCGATCGAACAGAGCAAGTCGACCACTCTGGCGCGCTTCCTGTACGCGCTCGGCATCCCGGAGGTGGGCGAGGCGACCGCGCAGCAGCTCGCGGCCGAGTTCGGCGCGCTGGAACCGGTGATGGAGGCCGATGTGGAACGCCTGCAGCAGGTGCCGGACGTCGGCCCGGTCGTGGCGGGCCATGTCCACGGTTTCTTCCACGAGGAACACAATCTCGAGGTGATCAGGCGCCTGCGGGACAACGGCGTCCACTGGCCGGCGCCGACGCACGCGCCGGTGGCGCGGCCGCTGGTCGGGCAGACCTACGTGCTGACCGGCACGCTGGAGTCGATGACGCGCGACGAGGCCAGGGAGCGCCTGCAACAGCTCGGCGCCAAGGTCGCGGGCAGCGTCTCCGCCCGGACCGCCTGCGTGGTGGTCGGCGCGGACGCCGGGTCCAAGCTTGTGAAGGCGCGCGAACTCGGGGTCGAGGTGCTCGACGAGGCGCAGTTCCTCGAGCTGCTGCAACGCCATGCCTGAGCGGCGGGCCGGCAGGTGGCACGCCCGCGGGCGAGCGGCTATAATCCCGCCTCAATCATTCCATTAAAAATCGCGCCGCCGCCCCAGACGTTCCGATGTCCATCACGCCCCAGCAAGCCTATGCGGTCTATACCGCCGCCGACTGCCTGTACGACCGCAGCGAGGTCGAGGCGGCGCTGGACCGGCTCGCGCTCGACATCTCCTATGCGCTGGCCGAGGCCAATCCGCTCGTCATCACGGTGATGCAGGGCGGGCTCATCACCGCCGGCATGCTGCTGCCGCGCCTCGCCTTCCCGCTGCAGGTCGATTACCTGCACGCGACGCGTTACCGCGGCAAGACGAGCGGGGAGGATCTGCACTGGGTCGTGAAGCCCAGCCACGCGCTCACGGATCGTATCGTGCTGCTGGTGGACGACATCCATGACGAGGGACACACCCTGGAGGCGATCGTCGCGGCCTGCAAGGCCGCCGGCGCGCGCCGGGTCTACAGCGCCGTGCTGGTGAACAAGCGCCACGACCGCAAGGCGGCCTACCGCGCCGATTTCGTCGGCCTGGAGGTCGAGGACCGCTACGTGTTCGGCTATGGCATGGACTACAAGGAATACCTGCGCAACGCCCCCGGGATCTATGCCGTGAGGGAGGAGCATGCCTGAGCTGGCGATCATCGGCGGCACCGGCCTGACCGCGCTGAAGGGCCTGCAGATCATCCGCAAGGAGGTGGTGCACACGCCCTACGGCGAGCCCTCCGGCCCGCTGACGCACGGCGTGCTGAACGGCAAGGAGGTGGCCTTCCTCGCCCGTCACGGCTACGGCCACAACATACCGCCGCACCGCATCAACTACCGCGCGAACATCTGGGCGCTGAAGCAGACCGGCGTCCGGCGCGTGACGGCGGTGGCGGCGGTGGGCGGCATACGCGACGACCTGCCGCCCGGCCGGCTGGTGATCCCGGACCAGATCATCGACTACACCTGGTCGCGCGCGTCCACCTTCTACGAGGAGGGTCTGGCGCACGTGACCCACATCGACTTCACCAATCCCTACAACGCGGAGCTGCGCGGACTGATGATCCGCGCCTGCCGCGAGATCGGGATCGACGCCTGCGAGGACGGCGTCTACGGCATCACCCAGGGTCCGCGGCTGGAGACCGCCGCCGAGATCAACCGCATGGAGCGCGACGGCTGCACGCTCGTCGGCATGACCGGAATGCCCGAGGCGGCGCTGGCGCGCGAGCTCGGTCTCGAGTATGCGGTATGCGCCGTCAGCGCCAACTGGGCCGCGGGACGCGGCGGCGCCGGGGAGATCTCCATGGAGGAGATCGAACGCAATCTCGCCACCGGGATGGAGCGGGTCCGCGCCATGCTGGCGCAGCTCGTCCCGCTGTTGTAAGGGTTTGATCCCGCCCGCGCGCGACTCAGCGCGGCGTGGTGCTTGCGTCCTTCTGTTTCTGCGGATCGTAGGGCGTGAGCTTGACCAGCAGGCCGAAGGCGGGGTGGTCGAAGTAGTGCACCTCACCGCTGTTGACGCGCCGGCTCTGCTGCAGGCGGAACTGGGCGGCGCCGTCGCGCGCCGCCGTATCCCGGTAAATCATATCCACGTCGATGTGCAGGAAACGGTTGCGGCTGATGCGCACCGTCCCGTCGAGCTCCCGCGCCTGCGATATGACCATCGGTTCCATCCCTTCCGTGCCGGTGTCCTCTCCTTCGCTGTGGAGGCGCACCGCCGGCGCATCCGCCTGCGCGCTCGCCGGCTGGCGCCAGGCGATATGAAGCAGCTTGTGGTAGTCGCGCGAGGCGGACAGCCGGGCCGCCGCGGGCTTGAGGGAGAAGTTCGCGGCGCCGAGCTGCTGGAACGGCTGCGCGGGTCCGGGCAGCGGGTTCGACTGCGGCAGGGGGACCAGCTCGACCGCACTTCCGAAATCAGGCGCCCCGGGGTCGATCGGCCAGCGTTCGCCTTCGGGGGCGGGTGGTGTATTGTTTTTGAAGACGAGAACCTCCACATCGTACCAGGGCGGAGCCTCGGTATCGGCGGCGCCCGCCGTGGCGCCGGCAGCCAGCAGCAGGAGGGTGAAGAGGGCGGCACGGATCATGAATGCGGGGACTGTCGGGGCCTGTCTCGATGGATTCATCGCGGCTAGGGTACTACAAATGGGAATTGCGGGGGATGGACGGGGACAGATTTATTTATGAGGGGGACAGATTTATTTTCGTGGGATGGATCTGAGAAACTTTCCCACGAAAATAAATCTGTCCCCGATTGGTGGGGCCGGGTTGGCATGTGTGGTCAGGTGTGAGGGAAGGACGATGGCGGTGCGCAGCGTATTGAAGATGGGGAATCCCCTGCTGTTGCAGGTGGCGGAGCCCGTGGCGGAGTTCGGCACGGCGGAGCTCGACCGCCTGATCGGGGACATGTTCGATACCATGGCGGCCGAGGCCGGTGCGGGCCTGGCGGCGCCGCAGATCGGCGTCTCCAGGCGCGTGGTGATCTTCGGCGTGGCGAAAAACCCGAGATATCCCGACGTCGAGGAGGTTCCGACCACGGTGCTGATCAATCCCGTGATCACGCCGGTCGGTTCCGACCTGGAGGAGGACTGGGAGGGTTGCCTCAGTGTCCCGGGCCTGCGCGGACGCGTGCCGCGCCACGCCCGCGTGCGCTATTCCGGTTATGACCCGCGCGGCGTTCGCATCGAGCGTGACGTCAGCGGCTTCCACGCCCGTGTGGTGCAGCACGAGTGCGACCACCTGGACGGCATCCTCTATCCGCGCCGCATCCGCGACCTGCGCCTGTTCGGTTTCGAGGGCGAATTGTCTGCGCGCGGCGACAACCCGCGCGATTAGCGCGCGGGAGGGCGCTCAGTTCCGCTCCATGGGCCCCGAGCCGGGGGACGGGCTCCCGTCCAGGCCGTTGCGCATGAAATAGTGCATCAGCTCGGCGTTGTTGCGCAGGTTCATCTTGGTGAGGATCTTGGTGCGGTGCGTGCTGATCGTCTTTACGCTCAAGGCCAGCACGGCGGCGATCTCGGACACGGTCTTGCCTGCGGCGAGCAGGTTGAAGATCTGGAACTCGCGGTCGGTCAGCACCTCGTGCGGCGGGCGGTCGTAGTCCGAGTCGAGGACGCTGGCGAGCTTTTCGGCGAGTGACTGGGTGATGTATCTCCCGCCCCGGGCCACGCGCAGGATGGCGGAGGTTAGGGTGTCCGGCGCGCAGACCTTGGTCAGGTAGCCCGCGGCGCCGGCCTTGAGTGCGCGCAGGCCGTAGTGGTCCTCGGGATACATGGTGAAGACCAGGACCTGGGTCTGGGGTTTTTCATTCCTGATCTGCTTCAGCGCGTCGAGACCGCTCTTCCCCGGCATGTTGATGTCGAGCACGACGACATCCCAGTGTCCATTGCGCACTTGGCGCAGGGTATCCAGGGAATTTTCCGCCTCTCCGATGATGAATTCCTCCGCATGATCGCTCAATATCTGGTGCAAGCCCTGCCGTATGACGGGGTGGTCGTCTGCAATCAGTACTTTTATCATGGCTTCCCTGATGATGTTTTTTCTTGGTTGTTGTTTATCGGGATCGCGCTGTCGACCTGGGCGCCAAGGGCGGTCCTCGCAGCTTCAGTCCGGTTTCCGGACGATGGTTGTCAGTCGTTCTCCTTTTGAAGGATTCTACGCGCCCGAAACCGGGATGTCCCGGCCGCGGGTCCCGTGCCGGTTACCGGCGCCGGCTCGTGATCCGTTCTGCGCGCGCAGGCGTCAGTCATCGCGGAAATATCCGTTGCCGCCCGACTTCGGCGCGCCCGGCAGCGGCAGGCGTACCGCCAGCCGGGTGCCGCCTCCGGGTCTGCTGGTGATCGTGAAGCTGCCGCGCAGGGCATCGACGCGTTCGCGCATTCCGATCAGACCCCAGGCGTCGTTACGCAGCATGTCCTGCTCGCTGATGCCGACGCCGTCGTCCTCCACCTCCAGCAGGATGGAGTCGTGATCGTGGGATACCTCGACCGATACGGCCCCGGCGCGCGCGTGGCGCGATATGTTGGTGAGCGCCTCCTGCAGTATGCGATAGAGCGCGATGGAGCTGTCATGGTCGACCTCGATCCCGCCCAGTTTGATGTTCGGGCGGCAGGTTAGTTCCTCGTTCTGCTGGCGGAAGCGGCTGATATACCAGTTGATCGCGCCTTCCAGCCCGAAGGCGCCGAGGTTGGCCGGCCGCAGGCGCAGGGTGATGTCCTGCACCGAGCGCGCCGTGCGCTCGACGAGATCGCGCATCTCGCCCAGCTTGGCCTGGATCTGCCCGTCCGGCGGGCAGCGCTTGACGAGCCAGTACAGATCGAGGTTCAGCACGGTCAGCGCCTGCCCCAGTTCGTCATGGATCTCGCGCGCGATGCGCGTGCGCTGCGCCTCGTTGATCGTTTCCTGGTACTGCGTCAGCCGGAGCAGTTTTTCATTGGAGTCGCTCAGTGTCTCCTGCGCCCGCCGCAGTTCGGTGACGTCACGGGCGATGACCAGGTGGCGCGGGGCCGCGTCCGGCGCGACCGCAATGATGCGCGCGTGGACCCAGCAGATACCGCCATCCGGGCGCGCCAGCCGGAACTGATGGTCGAACATCTTTTCGTGCGGGGAGGAGAGCCAGGCGTCGAAGGCCTGTTCGATCGCCGGCCTGTCAGCGGCGTGTATGGCGGCGAGCCACGAACGGGGCTGCCGGAGCAGATCCGCGCCTGACTGCCGCCAGATGCGCGGATACGCGGGGCTGACGTAGAGGACTTCGTTGCCATCCGCGCCGGTCAGCCAGAATGTCACGTCGAGGTTGTCCGCCAGGATCCGGAATGCTTGGTCATCCTCTCCAAAAAGCACGTTGCTCTCCTGCAGCGTCGATTCCCGGTCATCCGGTCATCCAGTTTCAAACGCGATTCTTATCTTATTATTGATCCGCAACCGGCATCACGAATACAGGCCTTAAGGATTACTGAAAAGACATAGTGAGAAAATAGGAATAACGCTGATTTGCTTGGAAAATTGCGGGCGGCGCCCGCGGAGCCGGATGCAGTCCCGCTCCGGGGCCGGGGGCGGCTCAGGGGGGCGGTGGTCCGGGTGACTCCGCGGCGATGTGCGCGAGCAGGTCGCCGGTCACCTTCAGGCGGCCGGCGACATCGCTCGGCGGATACTTGAACTGCAGCCGGTCGGCGCCGTGAAGGCGGTAGCGATCCGCCTGCCGCTGGATCAGCGCGATCAGTCTGGCGCCGTCGATCCTCGGCTCCGGGCCGAACACGATGCGGCCGCCATCGGGGCCCAGCTCGATCTTGCGGATGCCGAGCGGAACCGCGGTGAGCTTGAGTCGGGCGACTTCGAACAGGTTCTTGACCGGTTCCGGCAGCAGGCCGAAGCGGTCGATCATCTCGACCTGGAGCTCGCGCAGCCCGTCCGGGCTGCCCGCGCTGGCGATGCGTTTGTACATGACGAGGCGTCCGTGCACATCCGGCAGGTAGTCCGCCGGGATCAGCGCCGGTTCGCCCAGCTCGATCTCGGCGTCCAGCGCGAGCGGGGCGTCGAGGCGCGGCGTGCGGCCGGACTTGAGGTCGTCGACCGCGCGCTCGAGCAGTTCCATGTACATGGTAAATCCGACCTCCTGGATCTGGCCGCTCTGTTCCTCGCCGAGCAGTTCGCCGGCGCCGCGGATTTCGAGGTCGTGGGTGGCGAGGGTGAAGCCGGCGCCCAGGGATTCGATGGATTCGATCGCCTCCAGGCGTTTCACGGCATCGGCGGTCATCGCGCCGCGCGGCGGCACGATCAGGTAGGCGTAGGCCTGGTGGTGCGAGCGGCCGACGCGGCCGCGCAACTGGTAGAGCTGCGCCAGCCCGAGGTGGTCGGCCCGGTTCAGGATGATGGTGTTGGCGTTGGGGATGTCGATGCCGCTCTCGATGATGGTGGTGCACAGCAGGATGTTGAAGCGCTGGTGGTAGAAGTCCTGCATGATCTGTTCGAGTTCCCGCTCCGGCATCTGGCCGTGGGCGACGCGCAGGCTGGCCTCCGGCACGATGTCCTGCATCTCACGCGCGATCCTGTCGATGGTGCGCACCTCGTTGTGCAGGAAGTAGACCTGGCCGCCGCGGTGGATCTCGCGCAGGCAGGCCTCGCGCAGCAGCGGGCGGCTCCATTCGCGCACGAAGCTCTTGACCGCCAGGCGGCGCAGCGGCGGGGTGGCGATGATCGAGAGGTCGCGCAGGTTCGACAGGGCCATGTTGAGTGTGCGCGGTATCGGGGTGGCGGTCAGCGTGAGCACGTCCACCTCCGCGCGCAGCGCCTTCAGGCGTTCCTTCTGGCGCACGCCGAAGCGGTGTTCCTCGTCGAGGATGGCGAGGCCGAGGTCCTTGAAGTGCACCGAGGGCTGCAGCAGCTTGTGCGTGCCGATGATGATGTCGATCCTGCCCGCCGCGAGCGCCGCGAGCAGTTCGTCCTGTTCCTTGCCGGAGCGGAAGCGCGACAGCACGTCCACCCGCACGGGCAGGTCGGCGAAGCGGTCCTTGAAGTTGCGGTAATGCTGCTGGGCGAGCAGCGTGGTCGGCACCAGCACCGCGACCTGCGCTCCGCCCTGCACGGCGACGAAGGCGGCGCGCATCGCGACCTCGGTCTTGCCGAAGCCGACGTCACCGCAGACCAGGCGGTCCATCGGGCGGCCGGCGGCCATGTCGGCGATCACGTCGTTGATGGCGTCCTGCTGGTCGGGCGTCTCCTCGAAGGGGAAGGCGGCGGCGAAGGCCGCGTACTGGTCGTCGTGAACGGCGAATGCGCGCCCCTGGCGCGCCTCGCGGCGGGCGTAGATGTCGAGCAGCTCGGCGGCGACGTCGTGGGCGCGTTCGGCGGCGCGCCGGCGCGCACGTTGCCACTGACCGCTGCCGAGCTTGTGCAGCGGCGCCTGCTCGGGCGCGGCGCCGGTGTAGCGGCTGATGAGCTGGAGCGAACTGACCGGGACGTAGAGCTTGTCGCCGCCGGCGTATTCCAGCTTGAGGAATTCGTTCTGCACGCCGCCGGCGGTGAGCATCTGCAGGCCGAGGTAGCGGCCGACGCCGTGTTCCTCGTGCACTACCGGCGCTCCGACGGCGAGTTCGGTCAGGTTGCGGATGACGGCGTCGGTGTCCCGTTCGCGCTTGCCGCGGCGGCGGCGCTGCATGACGTATTCGCCGAAGATCTGCGCCTCGGTGACAACCGCGATGGCGGGTTCATCGATGATCAGCCCGTGCTCCAGCCCCGCGACGGCGATGCCGAGCGGGGCGTCGTCGGCGAGGAAGCCGCTCCAGTCCGGGTATTCGCGCGGGAAACGTTCCGTATCGCGCAGCATGGCGAGCAGGGTCTCGCGGCGACCCGCCGTCTCGACGATCAGCAGCACGCGGCCGGGAAAGGTGCCGAGGTACTCGTCGAGCAGCGCGAGCGGGTGTCGCGCCCGTGCGGGCTGGCTCAGGCCGGGCGGCGCGCGCAGCGCGAAGTTCCGGTTCTCCGGGCCAGCCTCCGTCTCGCCCGGCCGCAGCAGGCAGCGCGCGAGTCCGGCGAGCGCGGTGTCGATGTCCTCCGCGGTCAGGAACAGATCGCCGGGTGCCACCAGCGGACGCTCCGTGTCGTGACGCAGCTGCTCGTAGCGTTCCCCGATCTCGGCCCAGTGCTGATCGATCGCGTGCGCGGTGTCCGTGAAGCCCAGTACCAGGCTGTTCGCGGGCAGATAGTCGAACAGGGTCTCGGTGTGGTCGAAGAACAGCGGGAGATAGTACTCGATGCCGGCGGGGGCCAGCCCCTGGCTGACGTCGCGATAGATCGGACTGCGTTGCGGGTCGCCGGGGAACCGGCGGCGGAATTCGCGCCGGAACTGTTCGATCGCCTCCTCGTGGAGGGGAAACTCACCCGCCGGCAACAGCCGGATGCGGTTCACCCGCTCGACGGATCGCTGGGTTTCCGGATCGAAGGTGCGCATGCTCTCGATCTCGTCGTCGAGCAGTTCGATGCGGAACGGCAGCGGATTGCCCATCGGATACAGATCGATCAGGTTCCCGCGGATGCAGAATTCGCCGTGTTCCATCACCTGCGCCACGTGGCGATAGCCGCTGCGGGCGAGGCGCGCGCGCATGCGCTCGGTATCGACGCGTTCCCCGGCATCGAGGCGCAGGCTGAAGGCATCGAGGTAGGTGCGCGGCGCGAGCCGCACCATGGCCGTCGCCACGGGCGCGATCAGAACGCCTTTTTCAAGGGCGGGCAGGCGCTGCAGCGCGTCGAGCCGCTCCGAGACGATATCCTGGTGCGGCGAGAACGCGTCGTACGGCAGGGTTTCGCGGTCGGGCAGGATGAGCACGGGCAGGCCGGACTGTTCAAGAAAGAAGCGCAGTTCGTGTTCCAGCCGTTCGGTCGCCGGCATGCCGGGAGTGAGCACGACCACCGGTCCGTCGTGCTTGCGCGCGGCGGAGGCGATGGCCAGTCCCGCCCCGCTGCCGAACAGCCGTCCCCATTCGAGCGCGGCGCCGCCCGGCGGCGGGAGCGGCGGGTCGAACGGAGAGACGCGCGGCGCGGCGGCGGAGTCGGAGGCGTGCGGGACGATGTCGGTCATGGCGGATACGGCCGTCAGGCGGCGATTTTGCAAGTGCGCAAGTCTAGCAAAAATCGTCCGCTCACGCCGCCGTGACGCCCGGAGCCGGGCGCGGGTGCCCGCTGCGGATTCAGCGCCGTTTTCTCAGCAGGATGTACAGCGCCCCGGTGCCGCCGTCACTGGGGCGCGCGGAGCAGAAGGCGAGCACGTCGGCGCAGCTCTGGAGCCAGGCGTTGACGCGTGATTTCAGCACCGGCATCCGGTCCGGTGTGCTGAGCCCCTTGCCATGGATGACGCGCACGCAGCGCGTCTCCGCGGCGATGCAGCGGGCGAGAAACGCATTCAGTTCGCGCCGCGCCACCGCGACGGTCATCCCGTGCATATCGAGCTCCGCGCCGATGAAGAATTGCCCGCGGCGCAGTTTGCGCATCACGCCGTGCTGGAGGCCCGGGCGGGCGTAGACCAGCTCGTCCCCGACTTCCAGCACGGCGGGATCGGGTTCGTGCATGAGCAGCTCCTCGCGTACGCGGTTCTCGTCTTCCAGGGGTTTGCGCGGCACCGGCGCGATGCGCGCGCGGTGGGGCGGGGGCTTGCGCTGGCGCAGGCGCCTGACGCCCTTGATGCTGGCGCGGAACAACGCTTGGTCCTCCTTGTCCGGGTCATTCGTCACAGCCGCCGCGAGCCTCGCCCTCGTATTGAGATGCATCGTTCCGATGCTAGCCGGGGCGGCGCGATTTTGGCAAATCTCTATTGACCCGGAGAGCAGCGATTAAGTACCATTGTCGCCCTGTATCGCCTACCATTCCCCGGTAGCTCAGTCGGTAGAGCAGGTGACTGTTAATCACTTGGTCGGTGGTTCGAGTCCGCCCCGGGGAGCCATGAAATCAAATAGTTACGTGAATAGATTAACGAAATGCATACTCGTTAATTAATTCATTTGACGCACATGTAACGAGACTTCTACTGCGGCAGATCGTCAACTCGTAGTGTGATCGTAGTAATTTTCCCCCTGGGTCTCCGATGAAGATTGTCGTCAATTTGCGACGCTGCTCAAGGCCTATTAATTTCCAGAGGCTAGCTTTTTCAGCATCGACTTCTCGAGAGTGAGTTCGGACACTACATCCACGTCACTTGGGTCAGAAAGTACTGGGCAGGTCAAAGCAGGTATCAGCATTCGTGGGGAGTAATCAGAAGACCAGTATGTACGATAACGAACAAACCTAACTGATGATGGGGTTGTAGGATAGGTCTGCGTGACTCAAATTGACCTTTCCCCCGAAGGATATCCAGTTCGAGTGAGAGTATTTTCATAGTATCAAGCGGCCCGCTCCTCGAACAGGGCAGGCGGAATGTAGCCGAGCGCGCTGTACGGACGGACCGCGTTGTAATGGGACCGCCACTCATCGATGATGCGCCGGGCATCGGCCAGATCGAGAAACCAGTGCTGGTTCAGGCAGCCATCCCGGAAGCGACCGTTGAAGGATTCCACGAAGGCATTCTGGGTCGGCTTGCCGGGCTGGATGAAGTGCAGCTTGACCTTATTCTTCTGGCTCCAGAAAAACATCGCCTTGCTGGTCATCTCGGTTCCGTTGTCGAGCACCAGAGTCGTGGGTAAATCCCGCTCCGCTTTGAGCTGATCCAGGACGTACACCATGCGCACGCCCGAGATCGACGAATCCACCCACTGTCCCACACACACCCGCGAGTAGTCGTCCACGATATTCAGGATCCGCAGACGCCTGCCGTCGGCCAGTTGATCGTGGACAAAGTCGGCCGACCACCGCTCATTGGGTCGGGTCGGTACGGCCATGGGTATCCGTGGACGTATCAGTTTCTTTCGCCGTTTCGTTCGGACTTGCATACCCAGCTCGGTGTAGAGCCGGTAGGTCCGCTTGTGATTTCTCACCAATCCTTCCGCCCGCAGCATCCCGTGCAGGAGCAGGTGCCCATAGCGCGGGTACTGCTCGCCCAAGGCCTTGAGCCGCGCCACCAGAGGCACATCCTGTCGAGCACGTTGTAAAACGTAACAGGCGGCCTTGCGGCTGATCCCGATCAGGTGACAGGCGCGCCGCCGGCTGACGGCAAACTGCTGCTGCAGATAGGCGACGAGGGGCCGGCGTCCCGTCGCCTTTACCATTTTTTTGAGAGCACGTCCTTCAGCATGGCCTTGTCGAGCTCGGCCTCGGCCAGCAGCTTCTTGAGGCGGGTGTTTTCCTGCTCCAGCTCCTTCAGACGCTTGGCATCGGAAATCTCCATGCCCCCGTATTTGGATTTCCAGCGGTAAAAGCTCTGCTCCGAGATGCCGTGCTTGCGGATCAGATCCGCCACCTTGGCCCCGGCTTCGTGGGCCTTGAGGATGCCGATGATCTGTTCCTGGGTATATCGCTTGCCTTTCATGTCGAGACCTCCCTGAGGATAATGGTACGGGAAATCTCTCACTCAGGCTGGCTACCTAGGCGGGGGATAGGTCAAAATGCGTAGCACAGCTACAGTGATGTAAGCGGAATCATCCTATAACTTTGAAACCCTGTGAATAGGGATAAAAAATGATGAATTGAATTGTTGACAAGAATACTATAGTGGACATTGTAAGGAATTACCTGAATAATGACGGCGTTACATATATTATCAAACGGAATTGAGGACAATTACCATGCAAAGATTCGATGAGTCCACGCACAAACTCAGACTATTAATTCTTTACCTAGCAATATTAGTGTCAGTCTTGTTTTATTTTATGCCACATCCTTGATAATTTGCATATGCATCGAAAGGTGACCAGAGACGACTGCGATACGTCGTAATCCAAGTAATTTCGTTATCCTGAGATACACCAATCCAGCAAGGCCAGCCAGTGATGTTTCTGGATGAAGGCGCCTATTTGGCGTCGACAGAAAGAGCACGTCCTGAAGAGCCAGTTTCGCTTCACCAAGAACACCACCTGTGAGATTGATGATCGCCAATCGTTTAATTGCAGCGCACTGGCGTTTGTAAGTCTGATACAAGTGTGTCGCCGTGCTCAGGATGTGCGAGGGGACATCCAAGTCAACCCTCGCACATTGCGCGGGCGACAGCTATGGGTGTCCCGGTTCGCCCTGCGTCCGGCGGCGCCGCGCCCCGTCTACCACACTGGCTCTACGCCGCGATGTTCGCTCCTTACTCACTGCGTTCGTCCCTCGCTCACGCGGCTACCGGGGGCTTCTCGCCCTCGCTGCGCTCTCCATGGCTCGTCGATAGCGAAACGACGGTTTTACAGTCTTGATAGCAGACATTAAACTGGGGTTGCAAAGCGCTCTTTCAGGAACCTGCAGAATATTAAAACGGAATAGGTAGCCCCTATATAAAACATTGGGAAATGCAACCCGGCGAATATGATGAGTGTTACGAAGTTCCATAGGGACTACCAATATATCAAAGTAAGAAAATACGCCCTCAGGCTGCCATTATGAATTCCCCCAGATTATTCAGTCATTCCACAGTATTTTTTCGGCACCATATTTCTACAGAATATTTGTTGCTTGGATTCATCGAGTTTCTGCTCTTGATGCTCGCACTATACTTGGGACTTGAATCGCGGTTTCAGGGCACGGCTGGGATGATAGTTTCGGTCCATTCTTTTCGAAGGCATTTTTATACGCCACTATAATGACACTTAGTTTAATTTCGATGGGCGTATACCAGAGGCAAGGCGGCCGATTCCGTAATGTTCTCATGCTACGCATCGTCGGAGGTTTGCTGTTAGGGCTGGTCCCGCTTGGTGCGAGTTTTTATTTCGCGCCAGCATACTTTCTGGGTAGAGGTGTGCTTGCACTGACGGTCGTATACAGTTTTGTATTTATTATAACTATACGCGTGTTGTACTTACGATTAGCCAGTGCGAATGATTCAATAATCAAAATCCTCGTGTTGGGGTCTGGTGAAAATGCGTTCCTGATAAGGGAGGCCGCTAAATCGGGTGAATTGACCGGTCTAAATATTGTTGGCTATGTGCCCATGCCCTGTGATTATAACCGCGGGATTCAATCTGATTTGATTGATCCAGATGAATCTCTTGTCGATTACGTTGAAAAAAAGCGAATTGACGAAATCGTGCTTGCGGCGGATGACCGACGCGCAGGGCTCCCGTGCAAGGACCTTTTAGAGTGCAAGATGAACGGCGTAGAGATTCTGGATCTCCAGACGTTCTTTGAAAGAGAGACAGGCAAGATCCGCTTGGACATAATGAGTCCAAGCTGGTTGTACTTATCTGACGGATTCCGTGTGAGTCTGTTTCGGGATCTTGTAAAACGGACTTTCGATATAGTTGTAGCATTACTGGTTCTGCCAATCGTTTTGCCCGTCATATTTTTAGTAATCATTCTCATTATGTTGGAAAGCAGAGGCAGAGGGCCGTTTCTCTATCAACAAACGAGGGTCGGCCTCAATGGAAAGCCCTTTCAGATTTACAAGTTCCGCTCTATGATCCCTGATGCGGAGCAGGATGGTGTGGCTCGCTGGGCTGCGTCAAATGATACAAGAATTACCAGCGTCGGGGCGTTCCTGAGGAAAGGGCGTCTCGATGAGTTGCCACAGCTGTATAACATTTTAAAAGGTGAAATGAGCTTCATTGGGCCTCGTCCAGAACGACCTGAATTCGTAGAACAATTGGCGGACAGTATCCCTTACTACGATGAGCGCCATCGAGTGAAGCCTGGACTGACCGGCTGGGCGCAGATTCGCTACCCATATGGCGCATCCCATATGGATAGCATGAACAAGCTTCAATATGACCTCTATTATGTCAAGAATTACAGCGTCTTTCTGGATTTATTGATTTTGTTACAAACTGCAGAAGTGGTTATGCTGGGCAAGGGCGCCTAATAGATAGCCAATGCGTTCCGCTGTTTGAAGGGTGCATCAAGTACACTTATTTCTGATTAATTACTCCTTTTTATTCTGACGGGCGTCACATGCTTCCGACACCTGCGGAACTAATGTCATAGAGTCATCGTCCGATACTCATAGTCGATGCCAATATCGCTGCTGGATGTTACCCATCCAGCAATCTCGGAGAGTACCAAATGATGGCTCAAAATATTATCAGATCCGGTCTCACAAAGTTCCTCTTCCCCGTGTTACTGGCAGTCCATCTTATGGCTTGTGGTGGAGGATGGAGTGGGGGCAGCACCGGCGTAGACACATCAAAAACCTCAATGAGTGCTGTTACTTTGGAATGGGATCGCCCATTAGCGCGAGAAGATGAATCGCCTTTATCGCCGGCGGATAGCGGGGGATACAAGGTTTACTACGGAATGGAGGAAGGGAATTACCCTAACAGCGTCGATGTCAATGACGGTACTGCCTTGGGGGTTACTCTGACCGACCTTCACCCAGGAACCTACTATTTTGTTATCACGGCCTATGATGTGGCCGGGCGTGAGAGTGAGTATTCGCCAGTAATCATCAGGACGATAGCCCACAGCGATTCATTGACGAACATCGATGGGTTTCGCTGAAATTCATGGCGGATCCCAAAACCCAGCAGGGACACTGAGACAGTGTGTTGTCTTTATGACCGGCTGACCCAAGAGCTAATCTGACCCGCACCACCTGAACACCTCTTACCTACGCTGCACAACGGCCAGGCCACCGCAGTAGTGCGCCATAATTCGGGTGACGCCCCCCATCGCTCCAAATAAACCCATGCTTGCAGTCCGAAGATCATCGCTGCAGATAGCCTCGTGCCTTGCCCATCAGGGGGCTCAAGATGCTCGCCTTCCTAAATCAAATCGATCAGAATTGACCTTTAGCGTGGGTAAAGACACGGATTCAGGGCTAAGATTCCCATGTATAGGGGCTAATCGCGAAAACTTATGGATTTGGGCTTTTACGGTTATCTCAGCGCAGCGATCGCCTACGGTTTTTTTGCGGTTCTGCTGCTGTTCAGTTGGCGCAGCAGTCTGCAGGGCAAGCTGCTTATTGGGGTGATCGTCATCAGCACCGTATGGGCGGGTCTTGCGGCGAACATCGCGGTTGACGGTACCAATCCGACCGCGGCTTATCGGACGTTTGAGATCCTCCGCAACATTGCTTGGCATGGATTACTGCTGAAGCTGCTTGATCCCGTTGCGGTGCAGGGGAGCGGATATTGGAAGTTTGTCCGCTGGGCGCTACCGCTCAGTGTGGGTTTCGCCAGCCTGGTGCTCGTGCACGAACTATTTGCCGCATCGGAGCAACGAGTACTGGGAATCACCGGACATGTTTTGCAAGCCCTCATCGGCCTGGCGATTATCGAACAATTGTTTCGCAATACCTCGGCCCATAACCGGTGGGCGACCAAGTATCTGTTTCTAGGTGCCGGTGCTATTTTTACATTTGACTTCTATTTGTACTCCGATGCATTGCTGTATCGCGGCATTGATCAGGGACTCTGGGAAACGCGCGGCATTATCAATCTGGTTACAGTCCCATTGTTGGCAATTTCCACCGCACGGAACAAGGACTGGTCGCAGAACCTATTTGTCTCCCGCAATATAGTTCTGAACTCCACCGCAATCCTTGGGGGGGGCTGTACCTGCTGGTGATGGCGGGGGCCGGATATTACCTGAGAGAGTTCGGTAGCAGTTGGGGGAAACTGACGCAGATTGTATTTATCTCGCTAGCGGTAGTGTTGCTCGCCGTGGTTATGTTTTCCACCAAGTTGC
Source organism: Gammaproteobacteria bacterium (assembly GCA_016712635.1). Classification (NCBI taxonomy): domain Bacteria; kingdom Pseudomonadati; phylum Pseudomonadota; class Gammaproteobacteria; species Gammaproteobacteria bacterium. Next base: position 349,604 of record JADJQS010000006.1, read on the forward strand.
GTGCACAAATCAGGGTGTTTCTGGGCAAGCACTTCTACAGGAATAAGTATGACTATCGCCACGAATGGCTCAGGCTGACGAGGGAACTAACCGAGAGAGTGCAGGGAGAAAAGCGCTTCGAGAGCGCAGTTCAGGTGCTGGCGCAAATCGTCGATGCCCGGGCAGGTGCGCTTTGGCTTCGCGATAACCAGAGTCATTATCGAATTGTCGGTACCTGGCAAGCCAGGCTGATCGAGGAAGTCGTGTCTGGAGACACGGCACTTGTCCGATTTCTCCAAGAAAAGGGCTACGTCATCAACCTGACGGAGCTCACATCGCATGCCGATGAATATGAGGGATTGCAATTACCGGAATGGCTCGCGGATATACCGCGCGCCTGGCTGATAGTGCCGCTATTCACACTCGATTCACTGATGGGTTTCATCATTCTGGCTAACCCGCTGGTTAATAGATCGATCAACTGGGAGGATCGAGATCTCCTGAACACGGCAGCCAGGCAGGTATCAAGTTATCTCGCGGTGCTGCAGACATCCGATGCGCTCGCCGAGGCAAAGCAGTTCGAGGTGTTTAACCGACTGTCTGCCTACATGGTGCACGATCTGAAAAATATTGCGGCAGAACTGGAACTGGTAGCGCGAAATGCCGTAAAACACAAAAACAACCTGGCATTTCTCGAAGATGCATTTAATACGGTAAACAATGCCTCGGGGGATATCAAAAGGCTGCTTGACCAGTTGCGCAATAAACGGGGTCAGACCGAGAGGAAAGTCATCGTTGAATTGGGCAGTCTTATCCAGGAAGTCGTCGCAAAGAAGCAGGGCCGGTTTCCACAGCCTCGCTTCGATATGGGGGGCGAGACGTATTTCGTCGTCGCGGAGAAAGTCCGTTTGGCCAATGTGCTGGCGCATCTGATCGAAAATGCGCAGGAGGCGACTCGGGAGGACGGGGCGATTGATGTCTCGCTGAAGGGCAAAGACGAAATGCATGTCATCGAAATATGGGACAATGGTCAGGGAATGGATGCAGATTTCGTACGCAACCGGCTTTTCAAGCCGTTTGATACCACGAAAGGCAACGCAGGAATGGGTATTGGTATGTATGAAAGCCGGGAATTCATCCGCGGGCTCGGTGGAGAAATCTATGTCACGAGTGAGCCCGGTCGGGGTACAGCGGTTACACTGCACATACCCGCAAGTCTGGAGCCTGCGGTACCGGTACCGATAACGACTTGATATGATTCGGAGTCCTTCCTTGACTTGGGCTTGTGATTTCCGGTGATGACAGACAGTAGCTTAAAACCGCTCCTGGTGGTTGAAGACAACCCGGGCTTGCAGACGCAACTCAAGTGGTCTTTCGAAGGCTATGAGGTGTACCTTGCGGGCGACCGCATCTCGGCAATCGAACTATTAAAGCAGTACCACACGCCCGTGGTGACCCTCGATCTGGGTCTTCCCCCCGATCAGACCAATGCAAGCGAAGGGCTGGCCGCGCTGGGGGAAATCCTGCGGTTCTCACCCCATACCAAAGTGATTGTGGTAACCGGCAACGATGATCGGGAAAACGCGCTCAAAGCCATTGCTCTGGGCGCGTATGATTTTTACCAGAAGCCAATAGACCCGGATATTCTTGGCTTGATCGTGGGCCGTGCATATGCGCTGTTTGAGCTGGAAGAAGAAAACCGGCGGCTCACAGAGCGCGATACCGCCTCGCCACTAACCGGCATCATCACGTCCAGCGAGCAAATGCTGGCAGTTTGCCGGATGGTGGAGAAAGTGGGCCCGTCCGAGGCCACGACCTGGTGCTCGGCGAAAGTGGTACCGGTAAGGAGCTGATTGCGCGGGCGCTGCATGATCTGAGTCCGCGCAGGGACAAGCCATTTGTCGCCCTCAATTGCGCCGCCATCCCGGATAATCTGCTGGAGAGCGAACTGTTTGGCTACGAAAAGGGCGCCTTTACTGGCGCTGCCAAACAGACGCAGGGCAAATTCGAGTATGCGGATGGAGGCACCTTCTTCCTCGATGAAATCGGTGACATGCCGGTTCCCTTGCAGGCAAAGATGCTGCGTTTCCTGCAGGAACGGGTTATCGAGCGCATCGGTGGACGAGCCTCGATTCCGGTGGATGTGCGCATCATCTGTGCGACACACCAGGATCTGGAAAATCTGATTAAGGAGGGTGCCTTCCGCGAGGATCTGTATTACCGGATCAGCGAGGTCGTCATAGCGATTCCGCCGTTACGGACGCGTGTGGGTGACAAGCTGCTGCTGGCCAGACATTTTCTGAATATATACAGCAAAGAATACGGTCGGACATTCCGCGGGTTTAGTGATGATGCGCAAGTCCAGATAGAGGCCTACAGCTGGCCGGGAAACGTACGGGAGCTGGAGAACAAGATCAAGCGCGCAGTCATTCTGGCGGAAGGCAAGCGAATCACGGCCCAGGATCTCGGTTTCGCGAGCCAGAGCGAACCCCAGTCACTGGATCTACGGGAGGCCAGGGAACGCGTCGAACGTGAGTACATACAACGTGCCCTGGCTGTTTACGACAACAACGTGTCGCGCGCCGCCGAAGCTTTGGGAATCAGCCGGCCATCACTTTACGCCATGGTGAAGAAGTTCGGCATGACGGAACCCGGTCACCAGTGAGCAGGGAAGTGCAGCAGGTCTGGCCGATAGCCGGTGTCTCGGTTGCGGTGCTGCTGCTCGTCCTTTTGGGTGCACATCGCGAGACGGTCTTTTATTTAACCGGGATCTGGAACCAGCTGGAGATGGGTGAATACGCCCATGGTTATCTGGTGCTCGCAATCAGTGTGTATCTGATGGTGCGTGATCGGCGGGCATTAGCCGATTTGACGCCCTGCCCGAACTACTGGGCGCTGTTGGCAGTCGTGGCGGCCGGCCTGCTGTGGACGGCGGCCGCACTGGCTGATGTGCTGACGGTGCAGGCGGTGGGACTGCTGTTCCTGATGCTGTCAATCGTGTGGACAGTGCTCGGAAATCAGGTAACCGGGAAGCTGCTGTTTCCGATCCTGTTTATCGGTTTTGCCTTGCCCATCTGGTTTCCACTTTCACCCGTTTTGCAGGATCTGACCGCGAATGTGGTCTTCGAGATTGCCCGGGCGCTGCGAATCCCCGCGTTTCGGGAGGAAAATCTCATTGTGCTTCCGGCCGGTACGCTGTCGATCGAGGAAGCCTGTAGTGGTCTGCGTTACCTGCTCGCGGCACTCACTCTGGGGACGCTCTATGCCTACCTGAACTATACAACCCTGCGTGGCAGACTGGTCGTTGTACTGATAGCGGCGGGCGCCGCAGTACTGACTAATATGCTGCGGGTTTTTATCGTGGTCTATCTGGCCTATGCCACGGACATGCAGCACCCTTTGATCAGACATCATCTAACCCTGGGCTGGTATCTGTTTGGTGGCATGGTGGTGCTGCTCCTGGTCATTGACGCGCTGGTGCACCGGCATCATCAGCCGGCAGTGGCGGGTAAACCGGCCGGGGGAAATGCAGCCCGGCCCGCAGGGGATGAAAAAGGTAAACTGCAAGAAATGCTGTTCCTGGGCGTCGGTGTCGTACTGGTGTCAGCCGGGCCTGCAGCGGTCCACTGGGTCAGTCATCAGCCATCCAACGAAATCAGAGTGACCGAGCTCGACTTGCCCGCAGGAAAAGGAGGGTGGACCGGACCTATCGCCAGTGACGATGACTGGACGCCGGAATTCCATGGTGCGATCACTCGCAAGCAGGCATATCAAAAAAATGGCACAGAAGTTTATCTTTATGTTGGCTATTATCCGGCGCAGCAGCAAGATAAGGAACTCATCAATGATCTGAACCAAATCAGCAATAACGGTTTTTGGCATACCCGTTACACACGAAGTCAGTTGCAGGATGCGGGCGATATCCCGGTTCTCGAGCAATTGCTGGAAAAAGCCGGCGGTGGTGAGCGACTGGTGTGGTACTGGTATCGGGTCGCCGGTCGCCAGACTACAAACAAATACACAGCCAAGGCACTTCAGGTATTTGGGCTGGTGACAGGGCAGCCGCAGGCATCGGTGACTGCCGCCGCCGTGGACACCCACGCTGATATCAGTCGTGCCCGCCAGGTGTTGGCTGAATTCATATCCACCATGCAGGGATCGTTGGCGAACGTCGGGGAAGGCAATGCAAACCAGCACTAAAAGCGCCCAAACGGTGAATCGCCGCCTCCCTGAAGGCGGCCTTCCGGCCGCGAACATAACGAAACAAAAAAGCATAAATCCAAGCGCATTAGAGCCAACATGAGAGATACGAGCAAAACACAGTTCTGGTTCCGGCAGGCAATCCTGGCGCTGGCAGCGCTAACCATCGCCGCCTGTGACCGTCCGGGAATGGATGACCAGAAGATGGTGCAAATGGCAAAGGGGTATCTGGCCGAGAGCAAGCTGCGGGAAGCCTCCCTCGAACTGAGTAACGCCTTACAGGAAAACCCCGACAATGCAGAAGCCCGTTACCTGATGGGGCAGATCAATCTCGACGTGGGCGATGTCGCCGGGGCTGAAAAGGAATATCGCCGTGCCGGCAAGGCAGGATGGAAAGAAGAAGAAGTGCAGATCGGTCTGGCCAGGGCATTGATCAACGGCAACGCCTTTCAAAGTGTGATCGATGATATCGAGATCAAGGAGACCTATTCGGCACCCGCGCGCGCCAACCTGTATGCCCTGCGTGCCGCCGCACAGGCGGGCTTGGGTGACCTGGACCAGGCCAGAGCGACCCTGGCCTCTGGTGTCGAAATCGATGCGGGAGCATTCCAGGTTCTGAAAACCACCGTTCAGATACAGCTTGCCTCCGGTAATTTCAAAGGCGCCACCAGCAGTATGAAACAAGCGTTATCTGCCTATCCGGATAACCCCGAGCTTCGATTGCTGAGTGCCATCACAGCACTTCAGAGCCAGGATAAGGCGGGCGCCATGGAGGCCTACCAAGCCATTATCGAACAGTTTAATGGCAAGTACATTACCGTCTATGACCGTCTGGCATGTCTGGGACTGGCACGTCTGCAGATTCTGGACAAGAATCTCGACCTGGCGCAGGACACTCTCGCACCGCTTTTCAAGGAATATTCGAATGACCCGGAAACGAATTTCCTGGGCGGTATGTTGGCTTTTGAGCAGGCTAATCTCGACCTCGCCGAGGAGCGCTTGCTCAAGGTGCTTAAAGATGCGCCGGATCACGCTCAGACGCTGTTACTGTTCGGCACCGTCAACTACGCACAGAAGGATTATGAGCAGGCAGCCTACTATATCGCCAAGTACGTCAGTGCAGTACCGGATAACCTTGGCGCCCGTAAATTGCTGGGCCGCACCTACATGCTACTTGGGGAACAAGATCAGGCGCGGGCCACGTTACAACCGGCACTGAAAGAAAGCGCCGACGATGCCGAGTTGCTGGCCCTGATCGGGCTGTCCCGCCTGCAGGGCGGCCAGACGGCGTCAGGGATCGAGGGGCTGGAACAGGCGGTAAAAGCCGCGCCCGACAGCGCAGCCATTCGCGGGGAACTCGCCAAGGCATATATCTCAGCCGGCGATACTGACCGCGCTATTCAGCAACTGAATACACTCCTTGCGCAGGGTGGCAACGAGCAGCAAACACAGACACTACTGGTGCTGGCCCATCTGCGTGCCGGCAATGTAGATAAGGCGATTAATACGGTGTTGGGCATGCTGGCCAGGTTCCCGGAAGATCCGGCTGTCCTGACGTTGGTAGGCAATGTCTTTGCCGCCAGTGGCGACAGGCCCGAGGCGCGCAAGTATTTCAACAAGACCCTGAAGTACAAACCCGGGTTTGTGCCGGCCACCATGTCGCTGGCGCGCCTCGATGAGATAGAAGGTAACTCCGCAGAGGCAACCACTTTGTACCGGGATATCGCTGATTCGGACACACAGTCGATTGCGCCTTTGTTGGCGCTTGCGCGCCTGGCGGAAAAGCAGGGCAAGACACAGGAAATGCTTGACTGGCTGGAAAAGGCCCAAAAGCGTGCGCCAAAGGACATTACCCCGCGCGTGCTTCTGGCTGAATATTATCTGCGCGAAAAACAGCCGGAGAAGGCAGATGCCCTGGTTGTAGAGGCCATAAAGATCGCTCCCCGTCAGTCCGTGCTGCTGGCCTTACAAGGCAGGGTCTCGATGGCACAGGGTCATTACAACGATGCCCTGCCCACGCTGAATAAACTCGTCACGCGGGAACCCGATTCGGTATTCGCCCGCGCGTTACTTGCTGAAACCTATCTGGCATTAGGGCAGACAAAGGACGCACGCAGACAGCTGGATCTCGCGCTGGAAAAACAGCCCTATTATGTGCCTGCATTGCTGTTGATGGCGCGGGCGCATTTGCAATCGGGTAACTATGACCTGGCGCTGGAGTCTGCTGATAAGGCTCAGAAGGCCCAGCCGGAGCTGTACATGGGTTATGAACTGGCCGGAGACGCCTGGATGGGGAGAAAAAATTATATCAAGGCCAAGGGCGTTTATACGCAGGCTTGGGAGCGAAACCAAACCGCTGAACTGGCAATCAAGCTTTCGGAGGCGTTAACACAGTCCGGTCAACCTGAGAAGGCGGTGGATATCTTGTCGGACTGGCTCAACGATCATACAGGTGATACCAGGGTACGCCAGTTCCTTGGGACCACTTACCAGAATATGGGACAGAAGACCCGGGCTATCCAGGAATACGAGAAGGTCCTGGCGGAGCAACCGGAAAACATCGTTGCCCTAAACAACCTGGCCTGGTTTTACTCCCTGACCAATGACCCCAAAGCCTTAGAACTGGCTGAAAGAGCTTACCAGGCAAATCCGGATGATGCTGGAATTCAGGATACCTACGGGTGGATACTGGTGCAGCAGGGGCAAGTAGATAAGGGGCGTCGATTGTTGGAGCAGGCGATGAAACAGCTGTCCAAGGTTCCGGAAGTTGAGTATCACTATGCAATAGCTTTGTTAAAATCTGGCGATGGAGTGCAGGCCCGCAAGCTGCTGGGCGCACTTATCAAAGATAATCGCCCCTTTGAAGGTCGCAAGGATGCACAGGCCGCACTGGATACACTGTGATGGGAAGAAGACGCTTAAAACTAAACACTACAAGAAAAAGTGTCAACTTTTTTAACAACACTACAATAAATCATAACTCTATGATTCAAATATATTTATGAACGACTAGACAACAATCCATATACGTGTGATCCAGTCTTAAGTAAATCAGTGTCACAATATTTTACAGCCGCTCACGGACTGAAATGCTCATTGTTTAACTAATGATATTAGTTTCAATAAATTACATAATTGGCATCCGAATTGCTGTACATTGGTTACGTCTTCTAAGTATCACGAAGTCCGACTGTGTTGGAATTCAAAATGGACTTAAAAAGGATTAATGTCATGAACACTAAGAGCAAAATGCTGGTTGCGGTTGTCCTTTTTATGTTAGCTGGAAGTGCATTAGCAGTGCCTATCACTGGCGATATTGGATTTTTTGGTTTAAGTTCACATACAACTTCAAGCGTTACTATCCTAGGTACTCCAACAGTCGCATCCGCTACTGGTAGCTTCAGTAGTGAAGGGATAAGCGCTGGCGATCCTGTCAGTTACTTGCCCTTTACCTATAATCCTCTCGGTCCAGTGCCTGGAATCTGGAGCGTTGATAACTTTACGTTTAATCTGACGCAGATGTTTCTAGCTAACCCAACCACTCCAAACACATTAGATCTGTCTGGTGTTGGTGTGATCACGAACACTTTAGATGGCTACGATGATACAGGCGGCACATGGACATTTCATGCAGATAAAGTTGGATCAAACTTCATCTGGTTATCAACCACAACCGCAACTGCTGCGCCTGAGCCAGGTGTCGCACTATTGCTAGGTCTTGGACTGATTGGATTTGTTGTAGCGCGCAAATTTCGTAAGTCCGCATAACATTAGCTCAAAACAAGAACTTAAATAAAAAAACCGCGCTATGGCGCGGTTTTTTTTTATGTGTTGATTCATTGGGCGAATTAAGCGGTTTTATTACTGGTTCAGCACATTCCGTCACGATCAGACACATTGTACCCATCGCTTGCCGTCATGAGCGAACTCGTATTATGTCAGTATCGCTCACGCAGGTTTTTATGACAGCAACGGGGAAAAACGAGCCTCCGAACCGGACTTTGACGAAATCATAAATATAACTAACTGATTAGTTCATGATATTCTAAAAAATGTTGTTGATCACCCTGTTGTTGATCAGCCAATATTTTGTCACACTCGTAAAGCCTGGTTAGGCAGATTTACCTAATATACCCATGAGATTCATGAGTTAATGATTGAAAATCTCAGTCATTTGTACGGTTACCTGAACGGCATGTGGCGTTACCGCTGGTCCGCGCTGCTGATCGCGTGGATCGTGGCCGTGGCCGGGTGGCTTACGGTGTATGCGATTCCTGATCAATATGAGGTCAGAGCGGTTGTTTATATCGACGCTGACTCGGTGATGAAGCCGCTATTAAAGGGTCTCGCCGTAGAGTCCGACGTTACGGATGACCTCGATGTTATGTCGCGGATGTTAATGAGCCGGGAAAATCTGCTCACAGTGATCCGCGAGACGGATATGGATCTTGAGGCCCATTCGCCGCAAGATCAGGATCGTCTGGTTGCCGATCTGGCCAGTTCAATTCGATTAAAGGGTGGGAAGCAGATAAAAGCAAGCGGGTGCCGAAAAATAATATTTACGAAATCAGCTACAAATCCAGCTCTGCACAACTCGCACATCAGGTTGTTTCCAATCTCCTCAACGCCTTGATTGAAAACATGCTTAACTCCAGCCGTACCGATACCGCAGCAGCGCAGAAATTTCTCGACGCCCAGATTACTGACTATGAACAGCGTCTAATGGTAGCCGAACAGAGGCTGGCAAAATTCAAAAAAGCCAACATTGGACTTATGCCTGATGAAAGTGGGAGCTACTATCAGCGTATTCAGCGTGCGGAGGATGCGTTAGAGCAGACCCGGTCATCACTGGACCTGACTGAACAACGGTATAGTGAGCTACAGAAGCAGCTGAGCGGCGAAAAGCCTTTAGTGGGCAGCGCCAGCTACGAATCAGCCTCCGCAAACAAGCTGCGGCAGTATCAGGCAAAACTGGCAGAATTGTTGACCCAATATACCGATGAGTACCCGGATGTGCAGCTCTTGAAGTCCCAGATTGCAAATATCAAGGCGAACGAAATCTCTGATGGGAGCGATACCGATATGGTTGGGTCGGGAGATTCGGTCGAGGTCAATCCGGTCTACCAGGAACTGAAAGTAGAAATCAGCAAGGCCAGGGTCGAGGTGGAGACACTTAAAATCCAGCTTTCCCAGCAAGAAAAGGCTCTAGAGAGACTCAGGAAGTCCGCCGACGACATTCCGGAGGTCGAGGCGAATCTGTCCAAGTTGAACCGTGATTATGAAGTGACGCGCCAGCGCTATCACGACCTGGTAGGACGCAGAGAGTCGGCACGGCTTGCACAGGACGCTGGGCAGAGCGGCAGTGACGTGACCTTTCGTATTATCGAACCACCGATAGTGCCCGCTGAACCGTCTGCCCCCAATCGCCTGTTATTGCTTGCCGGGGTCCTCGTCGCGGCGTTGGGGGCCGGAGTGGGTTGGAGCGTGCTCAGATACCTGATACATCCGACATTTATTAATGTCCGGCAGCTCAGGGGTTCGATTGCACTGCCTGTGCTGGGATCGGTCAGTTTTTACCTGACGCCGGAGCACGAGCAAAAGCGCCACCGGCAACTGGCATCCTTCCTGGTATCTGTGTTTCTTCTGATCGGGGTCTTCGGCGGAGTGGTCTGGTTCCGAGACACCGGTACGGCACTGGTCAGTGCTGCTTTTCAGAGTATAACTTGAATAAATAATGAGCACGGATAATAAAGCCGAACGGCGGAGGCAGCCCCGTATCAAGCGGGGGCAGCCTCGAATCAAAAAAGTGGCCATCGAGAACATCGATATATTTGGTAAGACCGTGGCTCCCGTGTCAGCGTCGGCATTTCGAGATGATTCGGAATCGACAGGTCTGCGTCCGGACAGTGTCGCGATTCAGGACCGATTACAGGCTGCGGATATGCTTGTTCCGGGCAGTGGCCTCGGGCCGCGCTTTTCGGACCAGTATCGTCATATCAAGCGGTCGCTGCTGTTAAACGCGTTTGGAAAGACGGCGTCGCCTGTCAATCGGGGAAATCTTATCCTTGTAACCAGTTCGGTGCCGGGCGAAGGTAAAACCTATACAGCCGTTAATCTTGCACTGTCTATTGCGCAGGAGCAGGACCATACCGTCTTGCTCGTGGATTGTGATGTATCAAAACAAGGTGCCAGCCGGATGCTGGATATAAGTCACACACGGGGCTTGATTGACGTGCTCGAGGATGATCATTTATCAGTGAGCGATTTGTTGCTGCGCACAGATATCCCTGCGTTAAGCGTGCTTTCAGCGGGCAAAGAGAATGAGTACGTTCATGAATTGTTGGCGAGTCAACGCATGGTCGGACTGGTCGAAGAAATGGTCTCCCGATATGATAACCGGGTTATTATTTTTGACGGCCCACCTGTTTTATCAACACCTCAAACGCAGGTGTTGGCGGAATTGGTAGGGCAAGTGGTGTTCGTGATTGAGGCCGGCTGTACACCTCAATCGGTTGTCGATCGGGCGCTGGACATGATTCCGCAAGACAAAGCCGTGGGACTGGTATTGAACAAGGTTGAAGGCCTGGCTCAGGAGCATGACTATTACTATGGCTATTACACTGCAAATACAGGCAAGAGTGAATAGCGCGCCTTAATTTCACGACATTCCATGTCGGATACTGATTTCAATGGTAATACTGAATGCCCTGACCATCGATGTGGAAGACTATTTTCATGTCTCCGCATTTGCAAATAGTATTGATCGAGCTGATTGGGGAAACCACCCGTTACGTGTAGAAAACAATACCCGGCGTCTGCTGGACCTTTTCGATGAGTTCGAAGTCAGGGCCACCTTTTTCGTTCTGGGCTGGGTGGCAGAACGAAGCCGAAGCTTGATAGAAAGCATCAGCGCCCGTGGGCATGAGGTGGCCTGTCATGGTCATAGCCATCAGCTTGTCTACGACCAGAGCTCGGACGTGTTTCGCGAGGAAACGCTTCGATCGAAGCATCTCCTGGAAGACATAATCCAGTCCCCGGTGCATGGTTACCGGGCCGCCAGTTATTCGATTACGGAGCGCTCTCGCTGGGCACTGGATATTCTGGTCGAGGCCGGATTTGACTACGATTCGAGCATTTTTCCCATACGTCACGACCGTTACGGGATGCCAAACGCCATCGAATTCCCTCATCGGCTGGAGACCCCGCAGGGGCATTCCCTGGTGGAGTTTCCCCTATCAACAGCGAAGCTATTCAATTACCGGTTGCCGGTGGCGGGTGGTGGATATTTCCGGCTGTATCCCTACGCACTAAGCCGGGCGGGTCTGCGGCAGATCAATCGGCGACAGCACCCGTTTATATTCTACCTGCATCCATGGGAAATTGATCCTGAGCAGCCACGGATAGCCGCCAGCTGGTTTTCCCGTTTTCGCCACTATAATAACCTCGACAAGTGTGAATCGCGATTGCGCAAGCTCATGAGCGATTTCCAGTTCGGAACAGTCTGGCAGGTGTTGGGAAGCCTTGGTTTGGCAGATAGCCGATAACCTGTTGAGCACCATCGCCTTGGCAAGATGCTTAGATAATAGAGAGAACAAGGCCAGCGAGAGTAGTACACATTGCCCAATTATCGCGTTGAGTCCTGCGTAATAAAATATCCGGAGCAGATCGAACAGGAATGGCTTGATCTGCAAGAACGGGCCGATTGCTCTTATTTTCAGTCCTGGGGCTGGATCGGAACCTGGCTGGAACAAATCGCCGCCGGTCTCAATCCACTGGTGGTCAGGGTGTGGTACCAGGACACGCTGGTTGGAATGGGCGTCTTGGTCCCGAAGAGAGTCTCGCGGCACCGAATCATTCGGTCAGATGCCCTGTTCCTGAATGAATATCCCTTCGATGGCCGAAATATGGTCATTGAGTACAATGGCCTTCTTGCAGATCAGCGCCATCATCACGCCGTGTATTCTGAGACCATCCGCCATGTATTCGGAAGCCAAAGACATATCGATGAACTTTTTCTCGGCGCGTTGAGCGAGCGTGAGGTACAGGCGCTCCCGACCACGGGACGAGTCAAGAGGCTGGAGCAGTCGCCCGCGTGGTCAGTAGATCTGGATAGATTCGGGGAAGGCCTTGATGCCTATCTGGCGACCCTGAGTAAAAATCGAAGGGGCCAAATTCGTCGCAGTCTTCGGCTGTATGAAGAAGGGACGCCGCTACAACTGGTCGAGGCGGGCACCAGGGAAGAAGCGCTGGGTTATTTTGAGAAACTGGAACTACTGCATACCGATCGCTGGAGATTAAAAGGGCTGCCGGGTTCGTTTTCAAATCCTCGCTGGGAGGCGTTTCACAGAGGCATGATCCAGTCCCGATTCGGAAAGGGCGAAATTCAGTTGCTCAGAATCAGCAACGCAGAGGGTCCGATCGGCTATGTATATAGCTTGATTTGGCGCAAGCGTGTTTATGTAATCCAAACCGGGTTGAAATTATCCGAGGACAAGCGACTGATGCCAGGGTATGTCGCTCATGTTCTTGCGCTGGCGCACAACAAGAAAAAGGGAATGAAAGTTTATGACCTGATGCACGGGGATTCCCTGTACAAGGGAATCCTGTGTAATCAAACTCAAACGCTTTACTGGCTGGTTCTGCAGCGCAGGCGATTAAAGTACAGTCTGGAGAATTTTGCTGTGGGTGCGGTGCGTATGTGCAGGCGAGCTGGCAGAGATCAACGCATTTGACATGATTTATCTCGAATGCATGGCAGAATTCAGTGGAATGCGCGCCTGTATCTGGCGTGCTCGATCCAACTGCAGTGCTGAATCAGATCCGTCATGTTCTCAGGCAATGCGAATCTGGGTAGGCGGTAAATCAGATCATCCCGGGATTTGCCGGGCTCGATAAAGCCGGGTGCCGTGGCTGTAGCGCCCAGAAACCCCTCGTTTTTGAGCAATCCGATTTCCCTCGGTCCGAAGTCAAGAACGCGGCCGGTCGGGTAGCAGAACACTTTTAGCGGGTTGGCAAGTTCCCGTTGCAGGGTTTCCCAGGAGCCGCGGATTTCCTGCTCGACAGATGCTCTGCCCAGCTTGGACAGGATGCGGTGGGTCATTGAATGTGGAGCGAACCGGACACCGTTGGCTTCGAGTTCACGCGCTGTGTCCCAGGTCAGTGGCTGATAGATGGCTGGTATCACGTCCGGTATCGTCACGTCAGCAGCCAGGGCCAGCCGGTTCAATATGTCCGGAACAAGCTCGGCATCCATCTCTTTGATAACATCCCGTAGCGTTTGTCTCGCCAACCGGCATTTACGGTCATCACCGAGTTTTACCGTGAGAGATTCGTCTGAAAACTCTATATTCAGCATCGTTTTTTTCGAATTGTCGACAATCCATGAGACCTTCGCGTCCCAGGGCCACATCGCCTGGTCGATTAAACCAGTAATAATGAAAAAGGTTAGCGGGCAATCAAACTCATGGAAAATCGGAGCCGCAATCCGGGCCTGATCGGAAAATCCATCATCCATGGTAAAAACTACGGACTTGCCAGGCAGTGGCGTCTTGTTCTTCAGCGCCAGGATGATCTCTTCCAGGGAAACAAAGGTATGGCCGGATTTCTGCAGATAGCGCAGACAACGTCGAAGGTGATCGGGAGTGATACCTGTAAGGGATTGCCCTTGGGCTACCATGCGATGAACCATGAATATCGGAATTCCCTGCCCGAAGACACGAGCTGCGACTGCTGACACGGGGCGGCTCGCAAGCGCCGGGACGAATAAACGTTTTAACAGGCTTTTCACTCGATCATCTTCCGCTTTCAGGGTAGATTTTTCACAATCGGAGGTCCCAGCCAATTTGTGAGGGTTACCGGCAGCCATTTCCATAGATGGATCAACAGCGCATATTTCGGATTCGACGGGTTCAGGGCGGGGAGTTCACCGCGCTCGCCCACCCAGTAGTGCCAGTACAGCTGTTTTGGCTGCGCGCCCCACTGTTGTTTGAATAGGTATGTGCCCGCGTCCCTGGTTGAGCGCCCAAAATCAAAATGCCTGAATCCGCGTTGCATCGCGAACTTGGAGTACTTCCCAGTAGAGAAGCATATTCATGCTCAGGTGGTTGACATCGCGCAGGGTAGACGCCCATGGAATCTCCAGGGTATCGCGATATCCGATCAGAAAACCGGCAGCAACGGGTTGGTTGTTCAGACGAAGAACAACAATCCAGCTGTTTCCCGGAAAACTATCCAGAATATTGCGAAAGAACGCTTTGGCATAAACCGGAGTGCCAAGATCACGCATATTGCGCGCGAATACTGTGTAGAAATCGTCCAGATGCTCTTGCCTGCCAGAGCAGGTTTGTGGTTTTTCCTGCTGCGGGCGCTTGATTTGGGCGCGCAGCTTGGCACTGAAGCTATTCCAGAGTTCTGCCTGCGAATCGGGTAGCGTTAAAATCATGTTCACCTTTTCGGATATTTCTGGCAGATTGTCATGCGGAATGTCGTCGCGATACTCGATATGACTGACGCCAATGGCGGCGGCACATTCATTGGCCGCCCGCATGAGTTCCTGTTCGATGACTGGATGATCCGCAATGGCGCCTCCGTAGTTGAAATAGGGCATGGAAACCAGGAAATCACCGAACATACGGCTTTTCAGACGAATCAATGGCAGTATCCCTACGACATTGCTATTGCTGTCGCGAGCGACATAATAAAAGCTTCCATGCCCAAAAGTGTTGCGAATCAGTTCACGCCACTCAGCTCGATGGTAAATCGATGCGGCCGGGTTGCCATCAACATAGCTATTCCATTCACTCAGTTCATCCTGCAAGAGTGAAACCGATACCGCGCCAACATCGGTTATTGCGGAAGAATAGGATCTCCGGGTGGGAATGGCTGGCGTTGTTGCCGTCTCTGCTTGCTCGTCCTGGCTGGACTCGAAGAAACTCATTATCCTGTTTTCAATGGCGCCAAATTGATTATTAATGGTTTTTAGGCGCATCGTCTCTTCCTTCATCGATAGCTTGAGGGCATCGACGGATTTCCCGTTGCGCCTGGCTTCTCCGATTCTTCCGGAAATGACTTTGGTTTGAGTCTGGATTTCCTTGCGCTGTTTTTCCAACGCGCAGCGCTGCTCCTGGAGGTGAGCGAGCGCCGTGAGTAACTGTGCATCTTTGTCCGGATGCAGAGCTAGGAACACCGCAACCGGATCAGACATGATCTGCTTCCTCTGTGCATTTTTCTCAACGCTCATCGCTAACCATCCGCCGTGGCAGCAATCTCATTATGGCGATAAGCGCGATGAAGTTTTCCTATCCCCTCTATCATAGCCATCCCGAGATCCGCGCCAGAAAAGCGGTCCGGTCACGGCTAACATCTTCATGAATACCTATACGGTGCAGTAAATGGAGGTCAGTTGCCGCAGAGTTCCAGCCGGTTGCGGTAGTGAGGGCACCCTCATAATGCTTCCGGACCAGTGCCAGTGCCTTCGGTGAGAAATCGCCATTGGGGAAACAAAATGTCTTTACGTCACGCCCTGTCTGCTCTTCTATGCGCCGTTTACTGGCGACGATCTCATGTTCCAGCACACTATCCCCTATCTCCTCGGTCAGGCGAATATGATCGCAGGTATGGCTGCCGGCTTCGACGAGGCCAGAACGGGTCATCTCCACCAGTTGCTCCCAGTTCAACAGCGAGGGGGCGGGTCCTTCAACTGACAGCCCGAGTTCCTCTTCGATCCGGTCAAGCCGGCTGTGGATTTCGCGATCAGGCAACGCCTTGGCATGGGCGATCAACTGGGCGAGTTCCTCTGATGCGGGTGGAAGGGCATCAAACCGATAGTCGCTTGGGGCGTCCCTTAGCCATGCGAGGCTTCGATGTGACCACTGGGCGGGCTGAGTACGGGCGACACGGGTGACCACTCGCGCCAGACGGTCTGGCCAGAACATGCGCTTGGTGCCAATCATGTCCGAGACGAGAAAGATGGTGGCCGGCACCTGCAGTTCCTTCAGAACCGGGAAAGCGAATTCATAGTTGTCGGCCCATCCATCGTCGAAGGTGATGGCGCAGGCCCGGGCGGGCAGTTCTGCGTCTGTGAGTTTGAGACCTATCCATTCTGAAATATGAATAATATCAAAATATTCTTTAATAATATTCATGTGTAATATGAAGCTCTCCGGTGTTACCATCATGCCGGGTTCCTCGATTAGCGTACGTTCGTCGTCGCTTGGAAGAATCCGGTGATATACCAGAACCAGTAGCTGTGGTGTTTTGTGAAGGCGGGCGTGGGGACCCAGCCTCGCTGCGACATGTTGCAGGGTGCGTTTGACGGCTCGTTTGACTGGATCGGGTCTGGATATCATTTAGGATGGAAGAAACTCAGCCGGCTGATCTTCAACTTCAAACTTATTGTAATGTGTCCAAACATAGAAAGACATGAATGAATGAAAACCGTCCTGCACGCCATCGATACCACCGGCCCCGGTGGGGCCGAAACCGTATTTGTCGACCTGGCGACCCGGTTGCCTGCGGATAAGTACCGCTCCATAGTGCTGATTCGCGGAAAGGGTTGGGTTTACGAGGAGCTATCACGCCGAGGCGTGACACCGCAATTCCTCGATGCCAAGGGATCCTTCAATTGGCACTATCTAAAAGGGCTGGTAGACCTGATCCGACAGGAACGAGTCGACCTGATACAGGCTCACCTGCTGGGTACGAACGTCTATTGCTCGCTGGCCGGCCTGTTGACACGAAAACCCGTCGTTGCGACCTTTCACGGCACTGTCGATATTGGGGAACAAGAACGCTTCAAGGCGCTGAAGTTCGGCGCTGTCAAGCTGGGGGCGCGTTGCGTCGTTGCGGTGTCGGATAGCCTTCGCGAGGACATCGCCAATAGAGCACAGCTAAGGCCTGGAAAAATAAAAATCGTTCATAATGGTGTCGACATAGCGAAGTTCCGCCGTCCCCGTTCTGACGTCCTCCGCCAGCAACACGGCTGGTCCAGTGACAATATTATTATCGGAAGCCTCGGTAACATACGCCCAGCCAAGGGTTATGACATCCTGTTGCGGGCAGCAGCCCTGCTGAAGAACAGCGCTGCGAGCATCCGCTTTGTGATCGCCGGACAAGGCAAGTCTGACCTGTACGTCGATCTGCTCAAGCTGAGAAGCCAACTGGGGCTTAACGACACGGTCCATTTCCTGGGTTTTAACGATGACCCGGCCGGGTTCCTGTCCAACCTGGACCTGTTCCTGATGTCGTCAACATCGGAAGGTTTCCCCCTCGCCACCATCCAGGCCATGGCCGCCAAGCTACCGGTCATAGCCACACGAAGCGGCGGCCCAGAAGAAATCATTACCCACGGTGAAACCGGCTGGCTGGTAGATCCGGGAAGCCCGGCGGCTATCGCAGAAGCTGTAGTTAAACTGGCCACTGATCGAGCGTTATGTGAACGTATGGCGGCAAACGGTCGGGAACATGCCACCCGAACCTTCGGCATCGACACCATGCTGAAGGCCTACCAGGCTATTTACGAGAAGCTCACGCAGGAGCGGGCAGGCCCGCAAACAGCGTAGCGATCTATCCTCGGCCCAATATATCCCTGAGATACTGCTTCAACTCCCACCAGGCCGGGCCCGGATCCCCCCACCGATCCACTTCATGCCGGGTCCGAATTGGATCGGGCCGCACGAAACCCAGGAGAGCCTTGAGTTTCTCCGCAAACGCATACTCCGAATCTCGAGTGATCAGGTACAGCCGGTCCAGATCCCCCAGCAGCCACCGTAGCCGAGCCCCCACTTTATAGTCTTCAACCGGCTCTACTCGCTCCCCGCAGGCCATGCGATACAATAACCAGGGAAAATCGATTCCTGCATCAACCGCGAGCTGCAGAGAACCCCAGAACCGCGTATTGATTTCCATCAGATAGGGCGCGCCCTCTGCAGATACCTTGAACTCGACCATCGCAATACCATGCCAGCCCGCCTTGTCCAGCAAGGCGCGGGCATGTGCAAGCAGGGCAGGATCAACCGGTATGCTTTCCGACAGGACGCTGACTCCCCCTCGAGGGGGTTTTTCCCGCAGGCGCCGATGGGCGAAAAAAGCCAGCGGTTTGCCTTTGTCATACAGTGCAAATACACCCTGACCATAACCCGCAACGCATTCCTGGAGCAGGAAGGGGTGAGCATGAAAAGCGGGGTCTGATTCCAGTATGGTAGCCGCCTCCGAAGGGGTTGCGGCGAACTTTACGCTGGTATGAAGCCACTGACCGTTCCTATTGAGCCATGATTTCCCGGGTTTGAGGACAAGCGGGTAGGGCAGATCTGCCAGATTTGCGGGAAGCTCGGCTGGATTGTCCGCATACCAGGTACGCGGAATCGGGACACCCAGTGTCTCGGCCAGTCGCATGAGCGAGCACTTGTTGGCCAATGCCTCTACCGTATCTATAGCCGGGAAAGGAAGGGTAATATCGGGGAAGTCAGACCGATGCGCGAGTAGCAATGCCGTTGTCAGCTCGGTCATTGGAAATGCGATGTCAATTTTTTCGTTTCGACATAACTCTGCGAGATCCGAAACAAAGCGTTCCGGCTGCGAACGGGGTGACGGGTAGGTAACGAAGCGTTGAGAAAAACGGGAACATCCCGCCAGCGCAGTGCGGGATTCATCCGCCGTGACCAGTGAAACGCCCTGTGCGCCCAGCGAACGGGTCACCGCCAAGGCACCGCGCTGGCCGGCATCTAGAACAAGGGCGCGTTTCATGTAAGACACTGGGTTGGACAAATAAGTATTTTCACAGCAGGCGGTAAATAGCTTTATTATATTTGATTAGCTCTGGACTGTCGCCGCGCTCGGAATCCGAGCAAGACAGTCCATGCTCTGGTTACGAATGTCAAACAATGAACTTACTTGAACAGGGCAAGCGCAGGTTTACCACCCGCTATGGCTCGCAGAAGGGCTTCGTGCGGACGTACTGGCATCGCTTCCTTTATCTTACAGGCAGGTATCGCGATTACCAACAGATTGATTGGCAATCTATCGATCGTCTGGTATTCGTCTGCAGGGGGAATATTTGCCGAAGTGCGTATGCTGAAGTTGTCGCCCGATCACTGGGCATGGAGGCAATTTCCTGCGGTCTTGATACGCGCGAAGGTTTGCCGGCAAATCGCGATGCAATCCGTATGGCAAGGCAGATGGGCCACCACCTTGAGGAACATAAAACAACACCGATAATGTACCTGATACTGAGAAGATCGGATCTGATTGTTACGATGGAGCCTTGGCACGCTGAATTTCTCCGGCAACACCTGATAAGGAAGCATTATTGTACGTTGCTTGGTTTATGGTCCCAGCCTGTTTTACCGCATATTCAGGATCCGTTTGGTGCTTCTGACGCGTATTTTCAACAATGCTTTACACAAATAGAACAATCAGTGTATGAAATTGCCAAATTATTTAAAAGACAAACACATTGAAATAAGCGACTTCTACGCGCTCAAGATAAAAGCGCTTTGGGCAGGCTTGAAGCAAGAGCACATATCGTTCTGGATGTTGTGCATCTACTTCTTCTTTGAGTATGTAAGGCCCCAGTCAGTATATCCTGTGATCGATGTCTTGCCATATGCACGGATATTTCTTGCTTTGACAATAATAAGCGCGTTCGCCGATCCGTCGGTCAAATGGGTGAGTAACGTTGGCAATAAACTGATAGTTCTTTTTGCCATGGTGGCCGTTCTTTCTGGCCTATTTGCGTTTAAACCGATGGTTGCGTGGGATAACCACACCTTCTTATTGAACTGGGTCCTCGTGTATTTCCTGATGGTGTGCATCATTAATACGGAAAAACGCCTGTTCTTGTTCATTTGCGCATTTCTTCTGTTCAACCTCAAGATGTCACAGCATGGTTTTTTCTCGTGGGCACAACGAGGATTTACCTTTGCGTCCTGGGGCTTGTCTGGTTCACCTGGCTGGTTTCAAAACTCCGGTGAATTTTCTCTCGAGATGCTCATATTCATGCCATTGGCGATCGCCTTCATAATTGCACTGAAGGAGCGCTGGGGGAAGTATCAGAAATGGGCGCTGTATTTCCTGCCGATTTCCGCCGCGGCTTCGATTATCGGCGCCAGCTCGCGGGGTGGGCAGCTAGGTCTGGTCGCGATTGGTATCTGGCTCCTGTTGAAATCCAAGCGGCGCATCAAGGCGATGGTGCTACTCAGCGTTATTGGCCTGGCTTTATTCTATTTGCTTGCTTCCGCGAGATGGGAGAGGATGATACATCACTGCAGCGAATGGCGTATTGGTACTATGGCATAGACATAATGAATAAAAATCCCGTGCTCGGTATTGGATACTTTAACTGGCTGGACTATATGTATTTTGTTGAGCCCACCGGGGTTGGTCCAAAACAAATTATTGAAATCCCGCATAACACGTTCATCCAGGCCGGTGCGGAACTGGGCTATACAGGACTTGTTGTGTTTCTGGCGATAATTGTTACGTTGTTGGCGCTTAATTCATCGACCCGGAAAATAGTCAAAGATAATAATGCCCTGTTATTTTATATTACATACGGGCTTGATGCCGGACTTATAGGATTGTTGGTAGGGGCTTTTTTTATTGCAGCCTTATATTATCCGTTTTTCTGGATTCAGTTTGCTTTAACAGTGACGGTGCACTCGGTCGCAAGAGCTGAATATGGGTATGTAAGGAAGGCGGCTGGGGATGTAAGTGCGCCCAGACTTGACAGTAATGGATAGACGAATTACAAGGTCACACACAGTCATGAGCGCGGCTGCGGCACAGACGCCAGGCGGATCACGCGTGGAAATCACCGGCATAGAGGTCAGTGTAGTCATCCCAGCGCACAACGATTCTCACAACCTAACGCGCCTGCTCTCGACTCTGGTACGACTCCTTCCTCGGATCGGCGTCACGGAAACCATCGTGGTGGCCAATGGCTGTCGAGATGACAGTGCAGAGGTGTGCCGCCGCTTCGGCGTACGATGCCTAGAGAGGCCACCGCTCTCACCAGCGGCGGCGCGAAACGAAGGGGTCGCGGTCGCCACCGGACGTTGGCTGGCGTTCCTGGATGCCGACACCGAGCCGACCGAAACCTGGTTTGATGCGGTCGGTGATCTCGTCGCCGGCCGGGTCGAAGTCACAAACAGGGAGATCGCTGGCTGGCCTGTCCTCGCTCCCATTGACGCCGGCTGGGTGGCGCATACTTGGCAACGTGTCAGGTTTGCCCCGACACGACTCCCCAATACGCTGAACTGTGGAAATCTGCTGATCAGCCGGGCGTTGTTCGATCGCGTGGGGGGGTTCAACTCTGGTCGGATTGCCGGAGAGGACGTCGAGATCTGCGAGCGCTCGATTGCCTTGGGCCAGTGCCTGCTTTTCGACCCACGCCTCGCCGTGTATCACTATGGCGAGCCTGGGACCCTGCAGCAGTTCTTCATGCGCGAACTGTTCCACGCCGACCCGCTTCGGATCGTGTTGCGGAACTTCCGGCATTCCGTGGTGGACAGCGCCATTGTCCTACTGGTCTGTCTCATCGGCGCGGGCGTCGTAGGATCCGTCGCAGCACTGGTATTCCATCGGCCGGTTCTGGCCTTTCCCGTTATCGCCGCCCTCGGCGGCCTGACGGCCGCCGCCCTGGTGAAGGCTGCCGTGAAATTGACGCGCGAAATCAGTCCAGCCGAATTCCTCGCCATGACGTTTCTGTGTCAGGTCATGCTCACGGCACGAGCATTGGGTACGGTCGTGCGCCGGAGGGTCTGGAGAAATACGTCCTCGGGCGATCTGGTTGGCTAGGTGCTATTTCCGGGTCTACATCTGTGAACGCAGACGCCGGAGCATGGGCCGGCAGACGCCACATCAGATGTTCGAAGGTAGTTCTATGTGGCCGTCTGCAGCATAATCAGGCCATATGTTGTGCGGAATACAGTTAAGCAGCTGTCCAAAATTGAGGTCTATTTCTGTAAATCCGAATTTCCATACGGGTTAGTACAGGTGTATTTAACTAAGGGTCAATCACTCTGAATGAGTTCGGCGGTTTTGGATTTGCAACGCAGTTCAATTCGAGGAGGCAGGTCTCTGATACTGTGAAACTATCGATTAACCACTCAGTGTCTTCTTCGTAGCCCGGATTACTCCATCCCATGAGGTAACCCGCTTTCCATCCATCAGGACCGCCTTTAGGCGATGGTATATTCAAGTGTAGCCTCTCATGTAACATAGTGAAGTCCGTTTCATTTTCCCACCGACGCCACATCTGGACCACTCCATCATGAGATGTGTTATTTGTCGAGGCTTTAGCATGAAAGACAACCTGCATCCAGCGGCTTTGGTCTGTTGGGTAAGTGATAAATCGAGCGCGTTGCTGCTCGCCACCAGCTCCTCCGGGGCCTCCCTCCTTGATGTGAAAAGAAATCTCACTACCATAATCAGTTCCGGGTGTCTCGCTAGGTAACCAGAATCCCCAGATAAGGGAAGGTCCGAACCCATGAGTCTCATAGCCATCCATCCATAAGGCAAATAATTTATTGTTTGTATTGGTTGTGCCTACATACCCATGTTTGAAGTTGGTCGGAACCCTTAGCCAGTAACGAAACCATATATCCTTATGTGGCGTACCAAGATCAAATCGCTGCTCCGACCAGAAATTAGCTTCTACGGTAGGCGTAGACCGCGCCGTCCATTTGAATCGCAGACTGTTCAAGCCTTCTTTAGGGATCCAATTCAAACCAACTGGCTTTGCAATATCTACAGCACTATGGTTGCGCCATATAGTGTGAGATGAATTTACAATTTCTGTTCGTACAGGAGACCGCCAAGTGAATCCCTCGGCATTAGTCGCCGACATATTGCCAAGTTCGAACGAATCTTCAAAATCTAAAGAATAGGCCGAAAAAGATGCGACGCATGATATTGCAAAGCACATAAAGATTAGGGTTGCTCTCGACACATTACTCCTTGCTGATAATGTGGATGAAAATGTATAACAATATCGGCTCTGGTTGAATACACAATCAAACTCACAGATTGTGAGATGCTTCATACCGCCACCTTTTCATGCCGCCCTGTTATAGTCAAGAAAATCCGGAGTCGGAACCCCAGTTCGCTGCTTTGCAGCACATTTGGAAGAAACTTTTCCATAGGCAACTGAGATAAATTAAAGGATTACGGTTAACCTGGATGAATAACTGTTTACGTATGCTGTTTGTGTGAAACTTGGTGAAGTAAGAATTTGCTTTAATGAGCCGGAGTACGAATTTACAACTGGAATACCTGAATGGGGAAGGTTCATCATGGGTTCCTTACTTATTCTCCTGCCAAGACACGAACTCATCTCGAAGGACTTCCAGTAGATCCTAGTATGCTCTTACCCTCATCGTCACCACACAGAACAAGTAAATACAAACACCCACAACGATCTGAATAAAGAAGATAAGCAGTTCATTCTCAAGTCCAAAGAATGTCGCAGTCGCAACCCTTTATTTAAATAAAGACACTCCGAATAAATTTCGACTATTAGTGAAAACTCGTCCAGCACCATCTTAAGAATGCATGAGCGCGCTTACCGGGCCAATCCATGGCACTTTTATACGCGCTATTTGCTCGACGGCAGTCACCCACTTGCCTCAAAGTGTATCCAAGATTACAATATTTTTTTGCCAAGGCTTTACTCAAAAGTGCCTTATATTGCATATCTTCGCCTGACTCATCTAGATGGGCCAGCAATACCTTGATGTCACCCTCTGTCTGCTTGATCACATACGTTTGCGACTCATCATTACCGGAATGAAGACCCAAAATCGCTTGGACACGATCAAAGTAGTGCAATGGAAATTGTCGCGCTATACGCAAACCAATATCAAAATCCTGACACCGGCGGAATCTGGCATCCCAGCCACCAACTTCATCAATCACTGCTCGCCTAACAAGCGCAGTACTTGGGTAAACAGGAAATCCCTCCAGAAGCAGGTTCAACCCATGCTCTGCTTCAAACTTATAAAGCCCACTCATTGAATTGGACTGAGAAAACCTTCTCAAATATCCGCCAACCCAAGGGAAAAAAGTGCTATTCCTAGGAAGATATTGCTCTGGGCTTTCACCCCAATGGGCGCGCTGCAAATCAGCAAGCAAGAAATCTATATGCTCTGCTGCAAGTATTTCCTGGCACATCGCTAATTTCCCCTCTGGCCACCAATCATCAGCATCCAGATAAGCGATGTAGTCCGAAGTCGAAAGTGCACTTCCATTCTGCCTAGCAACTGCCGAACCTTGATTAGGCTTACTCACTCGCTGAATCTTTTCTCCCCAAGACCTAACCACCTCAACAGTATTATCGGTGGAGCCATCGTCCACAACTATGATCTCTTTGGGCGGGCATGACTGATGAAGTGCGCTTGCTATTGCGTGATCGATTGTAGATTTTGCATTAAAGGCAGGAATTACAACAGAAATCGAATAATCCATAGCTCTTAGGGTACTCTTAATATTTAAGCTTAAACATACTATCAGGATGCACTTTCACCAGCAAACTCCAAACCATGATCCATTTACACTTCACGCAGGACAAAGGATCTCGTAACGCCTCCTACCTAACGAGCACGCCCCCGTATTAAGGATTTGAAGTAGCCGCTTAGTGCTCGAATGACATCGGAGAAACTTTTGTGCCTTGATACTCAAAAATATAGCATCCCAATAATTCTTGGCTGCCATATCGTAGCTTCCAGCCTCTACGTAAAAGAATTGCTATCCTTGCAAGCACCGATTATTCTCTTTCTATATTTCCTCAATGAATCTCGATTGCCGCAACTCTATTCGAAGCGTATAGACGCATACGCATCCGACGGTGCGCGCGGCGGACGTGCGCGCAATCGACATCGACGGAAGCAGGAGAGAGATCGTGATACGAGAGGCATTGAAGTCAACGCTGCGGACTAACGCGAAGCGTGGAGTGGCGTCTCTAGCAGCCCGACACCCCACGGGATCGTTGCTGAGACTCTGCAGATGGCTCAATGAGATCCAGCTGTTTGCAGAGGAACTCACCGAGATCTGTGACGTTGTCGTCCGCATGAGACCCATTCGAATGCTGGTGTTTGGTGTCGGCAACGACTCTACATTCTGGCGGCAGCTCAACGAACGTGGCTCGACGGTATTTCTGGAGGACAACGCGCAATGGATGTCGACCGTCTTGGCGAGAGACCCGCTGGCCGATGTGCGCCTGGTTTCCTACCACACGCAGATTGAGGAGTCGCAACGTTTGATGGAGCGTCCAGAGTTGCTTCAGCTAGATTTGCCGCAGGACGTGCGTGGGCTGCGGTGGGACGTGGTCATTGTGGATGCGCCGGCTGGGTGGCAGTCGGGACAGCCGGGGCGGATGAAGAGCATCTTTGAAGCGAGCAGGCTTGTGTGTAACGGCGGGCATGTATTTGTGCATGACTGTGATCGCGAGGTGGAGAAGGCCTATTGTGACCGGTACCTGAGACCAGATCGACTGACACGCGAAGTCCAACGTATGCGCCATTACGTCCTCTGATCGCTTTGATTGTCTGACCTCGCTCGTGTAGTGCTTCATTCTGTTTGGAACTTAAGCGCCGATTGGCGCGGATGACTTTCTGGAGAATGTCGGCCGCCAGGACTAGGCTGAGTGTCTACGGAAACGAAGCAAATCCACTCCAGGAAATAGTTTACTTGCTAGAATTTCGCAATGACGTAAGAGAGCTGCTATGCTGCGCCGACATAGCCATACACGCATCCCAAGGTGAAGGGTTTTCGTTATCTATAATCGAATACATGAGCACCGGCCTGGAAACTCTAGTCCCCGATGTCCATTCAGTGAAACAAGCAATCACAGATCAGCAGACTGGATTCGTTTACAATGCAGATGACATTGATATGGTTGCAGACATATTAAAATACCTGATAATGAATCCTGCAGTAACGGATCATGTAGGTCAATCAGCCAAAGTCGTGGCGAACACACAATATAGCCTTGATCGTTCGACTCGTGAATTTACAGCAGCAGTAAATTATATTTCATCAAGTCAATCAAGATCAGAGCAACCAAATTAAATAGATTCAGGGAGCAACCAATGCCTAAGTCGAGAGCTGTTGTTACGCTGGCTATAGGTGACCTCTATGAAAGAATGGGGCAAATAACGCACCCACTCATGCAACTCTATGCTCAACGCCACAACGCGGAATTTGTTACAATCAATCAACCAAAAGTACAGGTTAAGTACGGATTAGACAATCGTTACGATAAATTTCAGCTATACGAACTGCTTGACAGGTTCGAGCAAATTGCTTTTTTCGATAGCGATATTTTAATCGCTCCAGATGCCCCATCTATTTATGACATGGTCCCGATTGACGTTTTTGGCGCAGCAAACGAAGAATCATTTTCTCTCTCCAAGAATGACAAGGAACAAACCCAAGAAATATTGGGCAAAATTCAATGGAAAAATGTCTATTTTAATTCTGGCGTTATGGTTTTTGGAAAAAGCCACCAAGTGGTGTTCGATCCTAAAGTAGCAGCTCTGGCAGAATGGGCAGAAAAAAAAATAACAATCCCAAAAAGAACAACCAACGACCAAGCGTATCTCAACTACCGAATAAACCAGTTAAATGTTCCATTTTTGGACTTGGGATATCGCTTCAACCACACCCGAGTGATTACCGCCACCCAAAAAAGATTTCGCAGCTGGATGATCCACTACTCCGGCGCGAGCGGTCATCGTTACGGTGATCGCGTGAGCCAAATTGAAAAAGACTCTCGCATAATGAAAAGCCCCAGCCAACTTTGGCTTTCGAGAAAATATCCATTTTGGCGCTGGTTTTCAGATCGCCTTGACAAGGACTTTGTGAAATATCTTTTCACTGAAAAAATTGGTAGAGGTTGAGCCTCGCCATTTACCCCCTCCGCCAACTTCCAAGGTGCCTTGCGATGACCCACAGCCCAATGACCCCAGACGCGACGCCTCAACAGGGCCGAGTAGTACCGGGCCCTCAATACCAATTCGGGTCTCTCGCTATGCCAACGAGCGAACTCCTCCCGCTTCGCTATGTAACTGTGGACAAAATTTACAAGCGTTTGCATGTATTTGTTCCAATAATTTCCTAGACGCCTTTCTGGTTGGGCGAACTGTGCTCTGACCGAACGCCAGGCGAATCGGCTACCTCTCCCGATGAACGACTCTCCAGGCCGAGATCACAGGCCAGATGAAGAATCACCTCGGAGTAATATCGGCGCTGATCAAGCGTCTGCTCCGCGCGGCTGCGCGCACGCGCCGCGAAGCGCTCGCGATTGGGACGACTCGAAATCAGGCCCGCGAGCGCCTCAGCCAA
Source organism: Gammaproteobacteria bacterium (assembly GCA_016712635.1). NCBI lineage: Bacteria > Pseudomonadati > Pseudomonadota > Gammaproteobacteria > Gammaproteobacteria bacterium. The sequence goes on from JADJQS010000006.1 coordinate 377,120, forward strand.
CCCGGCGCTGTCGCCGGGTTCGACCATGATGGCCGCGGATTCTTCACCAATCAGTTCAGGTACCCCTCCGACTCTCGTCGCGACGAGAGGCTTGCCAGCCGCAAGTGCCTCCGAAATCGCCAACGGACCGGCATCACCCCAGGTCGAGGGCACTACGATAATATCCGCAACGGATACCAGTTCCTCCGTCGATGGCTGCTGGCCGAGAAACCGGAACGATGATCCTAATCTGAGAGACTCCGCCAATTCGACGAATTTCTGCATGTCGGGGCCATCCCCCGCGTAGGACACACGGAAACTCGAAAGGCCGTGCTTCGTCTGCAGCATCGCCGTAGCCTCTATCAGCACCTGGATGCCCTTATGGACCGTCGCTCTGCCGCCGCAGAAGATCTCCACCATGGCTCGCTGATTATGATTTTCCCGCGGTGAGAACCGCTCAAGATCCACACCATCCAGTATCGTGACAACCCGGCGGGAGGGAATCCGAGCCTTGACGATCAAGCGATTCCGTACGAACTCGGAAACCGCATATACTCGGTCCGCCTGGATAAATGGAAGGCGGGATACAAGCCATTTCAACGCGCCACGAATACCTGTTTCTGGCGCAGCCGGACGTGGATTCGCGACGGACACGCGACTGTGGACGATGATCTTCTGCACACCCGCGGCTCGGAAGATCGCGTAGCGCCAGGCCCAGTTAGCCTGGTCGGTGAGGTAGAGGTAACGAATGGAATGACGGCGAATCATCCGGAACCAATGGAATAGCTCTCTGGAGCCCTGCGGATCCGGTGGCAGCTCCAGCACCCCATCAAAGGACCTGGCGCCATCCCACTCCAGGGGCGGCTCATACTTCGCAAACGAAACCCATGAAGCTAACCCCATGCCGCGCAGTTCGCATGCCACATGCTCAAACAGCCGGTAGATGTTGTTCCAGGCATATCCCGTGCGATTGGAGTAATTCGCTACCAGCAGGATACCGGGGCGAGATGACGCCTTGGGCGTGGTCATGACCCCGGTGCCCCGGGAAGCGCCAGGGTCCCCGGTAATTCGCCGAATGTCTCGGCCGACAGATGGTGCAACACCTCATCGGCGAGCAACTTCCGGTAGATGGGATTGTCGAGGTACGCTTGCCAACGCTCCAGGACCTCCATTTCCTGGGCCTGGCCCTCGTGCTTGGTCCCCCACTTAGCAGCTTCCGTGACTCTGCGATCCTGGTTCTCGAAGCCAAGCCGAGCACCCAACTCGTCTCTATAGGTCTTATCGGTAAGCCAGTGGTTGTAGCTGATGTTGGCCCGGTCCCGAAGATAGTGAGTCTGCCCTGGGAACTCCTGCGTATAGACTTTCCAGAGATCGCGCGCTTCATGGACGCCATTGAGCAAATGCATGCACAGGTGCGACCCGACAAAGCCTGCACCTCCGGTGACAAGCACTCTCTTTCTGATCGCCGTTTTCATCATCGTGCTCCTTGGTGCCGAATTGTGCGATTTTAATGCCGGAAATTTATTTTGAATGCAACAGAAATCTGGCAGGAAAGTTCTGCAACTAGCTCCCCCCACCTGCTAACAAGCGGAACTTTGAATTGGTTTTCAACAGGGATTCGTAGGTACCATTTGCAATCACATGCCCCGCTTCAATATAGAAAATCTGGCCACATTGTTGAACGGTACTCAGGCGATGCGCGATGAGCACGATCGTCTTACGGTGCCCCAAGTTGCCTACCGCTTCCATGACAGCTTGCTCGGTCACGTTATCGAGCGCACTGGTGGCCTCGTCCAGGATCAATACGTCCGGATCATGGTAAAGCGCGCGGGCGATGCCGATGCGCTGTCGTTGCCCGCCGGATAAGCGAACGCCGCGCTCGCCGACGATAGTTCTATAGCCCTCGCTCAGATCATTGGCCACGAAATCATGCAGGTTGGCAATCCTGGCGGCACACTCAACGGCCTCGTGATTGATCTCACCTGTAGGGATACCAAAGGCAATATTGGCTGCGATGGTGTCATCGGCGAGATATATCTGTTGCGGTACGTATCCAATACTACGCTGCCAGGCGCGGCGCAATTCGTCCGTGACCGGCTTTCCATCGGTTATCAACGTGCCTTGTTCCGGCACGAGCAGGCCGAGAAGTACATCCACAAGCGTGGTCTTCCCGGAACCCGTTAGGCCGACCAGTGCCACTGTGGTCCGGGCCGTTATTTCAAGTGATACGCCCTCCAATGTGAAGTAGTCGGCGCCTGGGTAGCGATAGAACACATCCCGCAGCTCCAGCTTGTTGCTCAGCCCCATCGGAGACTCTTGAGCTAAGCCGGCCAGTCCACGGTCGCCTCGGTTTTGTTCGATACCCTCACCACATAGGTCACGGTGCAGGGAATCCAGGACAACGGCATTCACCTGCATGGCCGCTAAATTCGTGTAGATGGCCTGCAGGGTCGGCATCAATCGGTAGCCCGCCAGCGCATAGAGCGAGAACACTGGCAAGGCCGCCTGCAATCCACCGCGATTAGCCATAAAGTACAGGAGGACCACCATGATTCCACCGAACACAAGCGCCTGCATAGCAAAGGAAGGCAATTCTGAAACAACTCTGGATGTAATTTGTCGTTCGGCAAAAATCAATGAGGGGTCTCGAAAACGCGCCAGGAAAGGGAGTTCCAGACCGCAGACCTTTACGTCCTTGATGCCTCCGAACATCTCCTGCGTTATTTTGTACCGTTGGCGGTTGGCAGTCTGGATATCTTGTCCGACGCGCCCTAGATATCGGCGTACGGTCAGGAACAGGGCCCCATAGGCTCCTCCGATAATCAGGCACACAGACAGTGCCAAGGCTGGATCTACGACGATCATCAGGGCAAGAAGAAACATTGCCACCAATGTCTTGGAAATCAGTTGAAGGGAAGGAAACAAGGCCCCTTCAACTGCTCTGTTGACTTCGTTCAGAATAACTGAGCCAAGAGTGCCGCTGTGCCGATTCAGAAACCAATCGTAAGGTCTTGCCAGGTAACCTTGAACCAGACGGCAACACCATGCATGATTTCTTTTCTGAGAGAAACGAACCATGACCCAGAAGGCAAAAGCGTGAAAGGCCAGGGAGCCGGTCATCAATGCCAGAAAGAAAACCCCGAGAAAGAAAAGAAAGGCGTCCGTGGACAGAAACCCCAATCGTCCGTAGATCTCCACAAGATACGGATTGGTATGCACGACATCAGGATTTGCCACAACGGCCATGAAGGGCATGATCGAGGCAACGCCAACAATCTCCATGAAGGCCACCAGGACCAGCATGATAAACACCAGTAGCGTCAGGCGCCGCTCGTTCGAGTCCAGGATGTCGTAGAGTTTTCTATAAGTTCTAAGCACTGCTGTTCCATAAACGAGAAATAGAAAAAGCCTGAATGCTCCGGGCTGTTACAGATGGTTGTGCTCGCAAACACTATAATAGAGGGAGATTCAGACCTTGCCTTATCATAACATTGTGTTCTTACAAATACTCGGCGCAAACAGACTTTGCATTCTGTTCGGCGGAGTAGCGGGTCTTTACGCGGTTTAGGGCGCCTCTAGTGATTCCGATTCGAGTTTTTGGATTAGCCACGAGCTGCTGGATTGCACGTGCATAGCCCGCGGGACTGTGATCCTGGACCAAGAGGCCACAGCGGCCTTGGTCCAGCAGTTTTAGAATTCCGCCCACGGCGTGGGCGATGATGGGGGAGTTCCAATGCCATGGCTTCAAGCAGGATCATGGGCAGGCCCTCATGGTCCGAAGTCATTAGCAGTACATCGAGTTTCTGTAATTCCTCGTGGATGTTGTTGCAGTGACCCTCAAAATGCACGATTCGGTCCGTAGCGAGGTCACGGCTGAGCTGTTCGAGTTGTTCGCGCAGTGGACCGTCTCCGAAAATGTGGAAGCTTGTTTTGAGATCCGGATAGTGATCGAGGATATAACGCGCCGTCTGGATAAAGAGGTCAACGCGCTTTACCGGGACCAGTCGGCCGGCGAAACCGACTTTCAGGTTTGCTGTCTGGGTGTCTGGAATAGTGTGCGTTTTATTGTTCCGTCGGTGAACAGACTCGAAGTCGATTCCGTTTTCAATGACACAGATCTTCTCTGCAGGGAAGGTTTTGCCTAGAATACCGGCCAGATCGTCCGAAACTGCAATGATCTTGCGCTGCAGGTAACGCCCACAAAACCAGTCGAGGAAGAAAATCAGGCGTTTCGGCAGTTGCTTCCAGGACGGTCTGTGCTCCGGTGCGCCATGAGCGGTTCGGAGTGAGGGAATTCTTCGGCAAATCCAAGCGGCTATACTGCCGAGAATGTTCTCTTTGAGGCGATGTGTATGGACAACCTCTGGCTTTACGTCCCGTATAGTGCGCACTAGCTGGCGCAGGATCTGGAGCCCATTCAACTGGGATTCGTCCAGAACGATGACTTCGATGCCCGTGGCGCGGAGTTGATGTTCTAGTTCACCGTGGTTGAGCAATACTACGCTGATCGTGGTGCCCAGGCGTGTATGCAGTGATTTTGCGAGGGTAAATAGCTGTACCTCGGCGCCTGCCCAGAGGTCGCCGGAGGCGATATGCATGATTTTGCGATGGCAAACGTCGTTCATTACAGGGATTTCTAAGTTGGCCCTATGTTACACTTTTTTATTAATTATGGCTCCAATAGGCTTGAATCATATTGGTTCTGGGCGGCGATCCACCATCGCGATGAAAAGATACGGAACATTGAGTATGAGAGCTTTGCTCGTCTGAGCAGGGAGCAGATCGATCGAATTAACCAGGTCGCCGGGGATATGATCGAGGCGTTCCAGTGCCCGAGATTATGAATGGTTGCCGGATAACTGGTGTCGAGAAAATAAAAAATGGAAAGTCTGTTTTATTTATTCGCGCTGCTGTGTATTTACAGCTACTTTGTGTATCCCTTGATACTGAAATTGATACCCCGCAGGCGCACGCCGGCGTATCAGACCAGTAAGGAAGGCAGTCACCCCAGGTTGAGTCTCATCATTACCGCCCACAACGAAGAAGGGTGCATCCGCGAGAAGCTGGCCAACAGCCTGGGTATCGATTACCCGCGTGAACGATTGGAAATCATCGTGGCCTCGGACTTTTCCGCCGATGCCACCGACGCCATCGTAGAGTCGTATAGGGATCAGGGGATTCGCCTGGTACGGGCCGACGAGCGCAAGGGCAAGGAATATGCGCAACTGTGCGCGATTCGCGCATCGCAGGGAGACATCCTGGTGTTTTCCGACGTTGCGACGCGCATCCCACCGAAGCTTTGCGGCTGCTTTCAGCCCGGTTTGCGAATCCGCAGGTGGGGGCGGTATCCAGCGAAGATCGATTCGTCAGCAATGACGGCAGTCTGGTCGGCGAGGGCGCCTATGTCCAATATGAAATGTGGCTGCGGCGCCTGGAATCCGATCGGGCCGGTCTGGTGGGCCTGAGCGGTTCTTTTTTCGCCGCCCGCCGCGAGGTCTGCGATGAGTGGGATATCTATTCGCCCAGTGATTTCAATACGGCGCTCAACTGCGTCAGAAAAGGTCTGGTCGCGATCAGCTGTCCAGATGTGGTCGGCATCTACAAGGATGTCCAGGATCCCGCACTTGAGTACCGCAGGAAAATGCGCACGGTGATCCGCGGCATCACCGCCATAGTCCGACATCCGCGCGTGCTTAATCCTTTCGCCATGGGCCTGTTTGCCTTCCAGGTCTGGAGTCACAAGATCATGCGCTGGTGTGTGCCGTGGTTTATGCTTACTTTTGCGGTTTTGTCCCTGCTGCTCCAGGGCCAGGGCGCGATCTATACTTTGGCGCTTGTCGCCCAGCTGGGGTTTTACCTGCTGGCGCTGGCAGGGTGGCTGTCGGGCCAGATGCGGGAAAATACGCTGGTGAGGCTGGCATTATTCTTCGTTCAGACCAATCTGGCCCTCGCGCAGGCCACGCTGGCGTTTCTGTCTGGCACCCGCATGACCGTGTGGACGCCCTCCAGGCGCTAGATGTTTTACCAGCTGCCACCCGCAGGTAATCCGATCCGTCTGCACGGCACCGATCAGCCGGAATCTGTCCTGCATTCCGTTTTCTCGCCCTATCAAGCTCAGTTTTTTGCCTCCGGCACGGCAGCGCTGGCCGCGGCCATTGTGGCGGCTGTCCGCTTGAAACAGGCAGACGAGCCGGAGGTCATTCTGCCCGCCTATGGTTGCCCGGATCTGGTAAGTGCGGTTGTTTTTGCCGGAGCGAAGCCGGTGCTGGTTGACCTGGTGGCGGATCGGCCCTGGTTGGATTTGCAGCAGTTGCCGGCAAAGATCAATTCCCGCACGGTTGCCATTGTGGCAGCCAGTCTGTTCGGAATCCCTGAGCGTATGACCGAGTTGCGCCCGCTGGCTGAACGGGCCGGTGTGGTATTGATCGAAGACGGCGCACAGCTTTTTCCCGGTAGCCAGGAATCCAACCTCTGGAAGGGTGATCTGGTGGTGCTCAGCTTCGGCCGGGGAAAACCGGTCAGCCTACTGGGTGGTGGAGCGGTGCTGTTTCGCGAGGATATGCTGGCTCGACTTCTGCCCCAAAGAGAGCTGCAACACTCCGGTGGCATGTACCGGCAGGCCGCTGTGTGGCTGCAGACGGCGCTCTATAACCTGATGATTGCTCCGAGGCTGTATTGGATACCACAGGCCATCCCATTCCTGCATCTGGGCGAAACCCGGTTTCAGCCTCTGCCTGCCATCGATACCATGGATCCGGTGAGATTGCGCCTGCTACCAAGTAACATCGCGGCCTACCGGGATGGCGATATGGACGCGCAGAACGCCCTGGCGCGCATACTGACGGATCGGGACCCTGCGGATACAGGAGTGATCGACCTGCCGAGGGCGTGCCAGGTGCCGGGGAACCGCCGGCTATTGCGTTATCCGTTACTGGTTGAGGCGGAGCTAAGGGGCCGGCTCTACCAGGAACTGCGACGACAGGGGCTCGGCCCTTCGACAATGTATCCCGCCACTTTGCCGGGCATTACGGGGATGAAGGCGCTGCTGGCGGGGCAGGGACGGTTCCCGGCGGCAGAGGACTTCGCCGCCCGCATCCTGACCTTGCCCACCCATCGCCGGGTAAGCGCCGGCGATATCGAGCAGATTCGTCAAGTCTTTGCCTTGCGCTGACCTTGCCAAGAAAGTCCGCGCTAATGTGATAGGATTTTCAGGATTTAAACCCTGCTTTGGGAGTGCGAGAAAAATGAACCGCTATTTCAAGCGACTATTCGTCGGTTTGATGATCACCGGACTGGCTGGCTGTGTGACAACGCCACCCCACTTGCCGCCTCAGCCCGAAGGAGTTGCAACCCAGGGTCCCGGTACGCTGGACTCGCCGCCTCCTACTCAACCTGAAGGATTCGCAGCCCAGAATCCCGGTGTGCTGGTCGACGCTTACCTGATGGGTGTCGGAGACGTGGTCCAGATCAATGTCTGGAAAAATCCCGAGCTTTCCGTAAGCCAACCGATCCGGCCGGATGGAAAAATAGGCATGCCATTGATTGGCGATGTTATGGCGGCTGGCCGGAAGCCCGAGGAATTAGCCGCGGACATCAAGGAGAAACTGGCAACCTACATCAGGGAGCCGAATGTTACCGTTATGTTAACGAGCCTCCAGAGCCAGGAGTTCCTCTCCCGCATCCGGGTAACCGGGTCGGTAGTCAAGAATGTCTCGCTGACTTATCACCCGGGTATGACTGTGCTCGATGCGGTGCTGGAGGCGGGCGGTGTCGAACAGTACGCGGATAGCAACCGCACCAAGCTGCACAGGCGCGCCGCAAACGGAACCGAAACCTATGATATCCGGCTCAAAGACATTTTGGAGGGCGGCGATATGAGGACCAACATTCCGTTGATGCCAGGGGATATCATCACTGTGCCGGATCGCTCATTCTGACACCCCACACTAGGGGAGACCGTGTTCCGTAATGCATTAAGGCATTCACTTGCGGCAATGCTTTGCGGTATGTATTGCTATGCGCCCATCTCTTACGCGCTGGTAGTCGAACCCGGATTCGGCGCTGGCATGGAATACACCGATAATGCAGCGCTCACTCCGGACGATGAACATCAGGACTTGATAGGCATCGGCTACATTAGCGCAAAAGTCCAGGAAACTACTGGCTCTGTTATTGGCACCGCCTCAACGGCACTCACTTATAATCACTACACCCAGAATACCTTTGATGATGAATATAACTTCGATCTGAGTGCGAGTGGCACGTGGGAAATGTTAAGAGATCGGTTTATTTGGCAGCTGCAGGACTATTTTACTCAACGTCCGATCAATTCCCTCGGTCCAAACACTCCGGTTAACATCCAGGATACTAATACATTCTCCTTTGGGCCTAACATTCGTTTTGCCTTTCCGAATCAGCAAAAACTCAATGTGCGTGCCCTTTACCGGAACTTCTATTATGAGAATTCCGATACTGACAATCAGCAATATGCTTTGCAGGCCTTTTGGCTCAATCAAAAGTACCGGGCCCTGGACATAGGTCTGGACGGGGATGTAACGAGAGTCGTCTATGACCAGGAGCAGCGTTACCCGAGCTATACAATCAATAACCTTCATCTGGTCCTTTCAAGTCAACGCGTCCGCTCGAACTACATCACGCTTAACCTGGGGGCAACTTTTATTGACAGGGGGACAAGTTGACAACTATCAGTACTTTACAGGTTATCTGAGCTGGCTGGTTGATTTGACGAAGCGCTCGACTGTGCGGACACATATTGGATCTGACCTGAGGGATAGCAGTACCGGTTTATTGAATGCGTCGACCACTCCCGGGGATGGCAGTTTTTCCGATGAACAAATATCAGGAGATGTGCTTCATGACAGCACGATAAGAGTCACCTATGCAAGGCAGGGTTCGACGCTCAATTCCAATATATGGGGGGCGTTGAGTAAACTCGACTATATGGAGTCGCCACGAGACAGTGACAAAGCAATATTTGGCGTCGATCTGGATTATCCAATTTCCGCGATGCTCTCCGTCGGCGTCTACGGGAATTATAACTATGAGAAGGAAATCGAAATCAACCAGACGGACAAGCGCTACACGATTGGCGGCAAGCTTGGCTACCACCTGTCACGCAAACTGCAAAGTGTTCTGGATATTCGCTACCGGCAAAAGGACAGCACGCAGAGCGTGAATGAGTATACCGAAATGAGCGTGCTAATTAACCTGGTCTATGGGTTTGGCGAGATCCATCGTCTGAGCCGGGACGACAGTTTTTGACAATCTTTGACCTGGGGTTTCGGTAGGTGGATTTTCCTTTGCCTCCGGGATCCCCGAGCCCGCTACCTACGTCATGATACGAGTGGGTCTTGCGCTGATGGGCTGGATTCGGCGGCGCAGGAAGCTACAAGCTGAGTAACATGTATCTGCATTCATATAAATCCCGCCTCGGCGGAGTTTTTGTTTGTGTCGTGAATGTCACCTTTTAACCAGGGGTAGCCCCCGACCCAAACCGGACATTCAAGTGCATGTGTGTCGCCGCGATCAGGATTTGCTAGGAGACATCCGAGTCAACCATTGCACCTTACGCTGGGGACAACTATGGAGCCATAGTTTGCCCTCCATGGCCACATCGATACTTACTCATGAGTACGACGGCAAAGCACAGTCGCGCTCAATAGGCTGAGGTCGTACCGGTTGAATTATCCATTCGCATTGAATTTGATTGCCACGCACCTTGGAATGCTCAATCTTGTCAGCGAAAAGCCGCCTGGGGAGCCAGGTTGCTTCTACCATAGTCAGAGCGGAAACTTTGTCCCGGCCAGCGCATTGTCGACGCAGCTTACCAGGGCATGGCGTTCGCCTGTTAATGTATCCTTAAGCTAGTCGGGGGAACTGCCCGAATCTGCGCAGCGTCATACAGGCATGGAGTTCACATACCTGCCATGTGATTGCGAGACGCTGCGATGATACGCACGGTCCTTGGACTCGGGTGCGTCATCCTCGGCTGTATACCAGCGCTGGCGGACTGGGAAGCGGGAAATCCCGAGCTTACTGTAACCCCTCTGTCCGGCCCGGCGGTCGGCACGACCGATCCGCGCGGCAACAGCTTCCTGCTGCAGAAAGATCCCGCGGGGACTATCGTCGGAATCCTGATGCTCAATGCATTCCTGCCTGAGCCCGACCCGATTGGCGGCGCGACCCCGGTTTTATTCAGCATCGACGGCAAGGAGGCGCAGGCAATCAGGGAGGGCAAGTGGGAGCGGGCGGATTTGTACCGGAAGCTGGTCTTTAGCGTCAACGGTGCGCTGGAAGCCGGCCTAAGCGAGTCGTTCATTGATATCCTGGAAGGGGCGCGGATTACATTCAAGTATCCTGCGGGATCGATCGGCTATGAGTCAGTGAGCTTTTCGCTGAGAGATTCGGGCGGCGTGCTTGCGCGCACTCTGGGTATCGAGACGCCGATCGATCATGACAGGGAGAGGGGGTTGCGCGAGGCCCGATCACGCGTGATAGAGGAGCAAAGGGCGCTGCTGCTGACCCCGGTCGATCCCGCGGTGGAAGAGGCGCGCCGCGCCCTGATCGGTCGTCAACTGGAGCTGATCCGGGCGCGTGTGCTGGACCGCTGGATGCGCCCGGCACGTTGGTCAGGGCTGAGATGTACACTCCGGATCACGCTGATGTCTACCGGTAATGTGCTGCATGTGGCGGTAATCAAAGGCAGCGGCGATGCTGATTTCGACGCCTCCATGGCGGCAGCGGTACGAGACGCCTCACCGCTGCCATTGCCTGCAGACAAGGCCCTGTTCGGATCCTTTCAACTATTGGAAATGGTATTTGAGCCTGCTGACGAAGGGGGTGACCGCCTATTCTCGCAAACCTGACGGCGGTGTGTGGCATGCCGCCGCGATATGGTTTAATGACAAGATAGCTTACGTCGTCCCGCCAATATCGAGCGCGTCAAGGTATTACTGCCATGGAACCGGGATTAACTTCGCTCGATTCGATCAGATCCATATGCGCAGCGGACTTTGCGCCCCTGCTGGAGCCGTTCGACCGCCGCGCGCTCGACGATGACCCCGGCGTGGTGTTCGGACTGTGGTCCGATTTCCGTCTCGCCTATATCAACGCGGCATGGTTTCGCTTCGCGGCTGAGAACGGCGGAGAACCCGCGATCTCGACCCGCTGGCCGCTGGGCAGTTCCATCATGAGCGCCGTGCCGGCCGTCTTGCGCACGTATTACCACGATCTCTATGCCCGGTCGAATGCCCCGGATCCGCGGATCCCGGCGCCGCTTTCCCACGAATATGATTGCTCCAGCGCCGGGATGTATCGGCGCTACGTGATGCAGGTCTACGCGCTCGAACATGGCAAGGGGTTTCTGGTTGTGAACTCTTTGCTGATCGAGCGGGCGCATGATCCGCTCGCCGCAGTGCCGGCGCCGCGGGAGGAAGACTATCGGGACGAGAACGGATTGTTATGCCAGTGCAGCCATTGCCGCCGCTACCGCTGCGTGCAGGTGGCCGAGCGCTGGGACTGGATTCCGGCGTGGGTGAAGCGGCAACCGGCGAGGACCAGCCACGGCCTGTGCCGTATCTGTTTTGATTACTACTACCCCAAGCACGCTCCCCGCGTGCGATGAGGACAGGCCGTCGGGCGTGGTTGCGGCGGAGGCATGATAATTGCTGTCTTGTCGCAGTGCGCCGGTTTTCCGTCGCCGGTTGGCGGTCACTTCCGGTCGCGACACGCGGGCTAAGCCCTTATTTTTAAGCAGGGATTCAGTCAGCACCTCAGGCGAATTAATGCTTAAGTTGTACCCGGCGTGGTCGAAACAAGTGTGATCCGTCATGCCTGTGTCATGTGTGCCGGCTAATGTAGACCGTATCTAAACAATAACCAAGAACGAATGCGCGTCACGGGGTCACTATGGAATTGGAACTGATCAAGACGCGGGGACGCAGCCTCGGACTGAACGAGTACGTCCTGCACAGCTCCAAGCGGACTTTGATCCAGGCTATCCAGAAGGCCGAAGGCCGCAAGACCTGTTTCCTGAGCGAAGATCGCTTTCAGTGCCGCAATTGCGGTTGCGAGTGGCGTGTTGACTGCCAGAAACTGACCGCGGCCTGGCGGCGGTAACAGATACTCCTCAGCCTTGCAGCGCCGCGGTGATGCGCTGCAGTCCCTTCTTCAGATTGTCCAGACTGGTGGCGAAGGACAGCCGCATGTAGCCGGGCGCGCCGAACGCCGAGCCGGGCACCAGGGCCACCCCGGCCTCGTTGATCAGATACTCCCCCAGATCCACGTCGTCCTTCAGCTTGAGGCGGTCGATCACCTCCTGCATCAGCGGGAAGGCGTAGAACGCCCCGCGCGACGGCAGGCAGCGCACGCCGCGGATCGCGTTCAGCGCGGCGACCACATAGTCGTGGCGTTCACGGAAGGCGCGGTTCATGCCCGTGATGAAGGACTGGTCGCCGTTCAGCGCGGCTTCGGCGGCCACCTGCGAGATCGAGGTCGGGTTGGAAGTGCTCTGGGACTGGATGTTCTCCATCGCCTGGATCAGCTCGACGGGCCCTGCGGCATAACCGATGCGCCAGCCGGTCATGGAATAACTCTTGGAGACGCCGTTCAGCACGATGGCGTGGTCATACAGTTCGGGGCAGGCCATCAGGATGTTGCAGAAGGGCTCGCCGTCGTCCAGGCTGATGTGTTCATAGATGTCATCGCTCGCCACTATCACGTGCGGGTGACGGCGCAACACGGCGCCGAGCGCGACGAGTTCCGCGCGCGAATATGTCGCGCCGGTCGGATTCGACGGGCTGTTGATGACCACCAGGCGGGTGCGTCTGGTGATGGCGCGCTCGAGCTGTTCCGGCGTGATCTTGAATCCCTGGTCGATGCCGCTCTCGATGAAGACGGGGACGCCGTCGGCGAGCAGCACCATGTCCGGATAGGAGACCCAGTAGGGGGCCGGGATGATGACCTCATCGCCGGTGTTGAGCAGGGCCTGGGTCAGGTTGAAGAAGCTCTGCTTGCCGCCGACCGAGACCAGCACCTGGCCCGGCTTGTATTTGAGTCCGTTGTCGCGCAGGAACTTGTCGGCGACGGCCTTGCGCAGCGTGGAGATGCCGGCCACCGGCGTGTACTTGGTGAAGCCCGCGCGGATCGCCTCGATCGCTGCCTGCTTGATGTGCTCGGGTGTGTCGAAGTCGGGTTCGCCGGCGCCGAAACCGATGATGTCCTTGCCTTCCGCGCGCAGTTGCGCCGCGCGTGCCGTCACTGCCAGGGTCGGCGAGGGCTTGATGCGCTGTACCCGTTGCGAGAGTTCCACGTGTGTCCAGGTCTCCGGAATAATTAGAGGTGCTAAGTGTAATATACTTGGCGAGATCCCCGCAAAGCGCCACCATGGACAGACAATTCCGACTTCAGGCAGGTTTTTCCCCGGCGGGCGACCAGCCGCGCGCCATTCAGGAACTGGTGCAGGGACTCAACAGCGGGCTGGCGCGACAGACGCTGCTCGGGGTCACGGGCTCGGGCAAGACCTATACCATCGCCAACGTGATCGAGCGGGTGCAGCGACCCACCCTGGTGATGGCCCCGAACAAGACGCTGGCCGCGCAGCTCTACAGCGAGATGCGCGAATTCTTCCCCGGACAACGCCGTCGAGTATTTCGTGTCCTATTACGATTACTACCAGCCCGAGGCCTACGTCCCGACGACGGACACCTACATAGAGAAGGATTCCTCGATCAACGAGCAGATCGAGCAGATGCGCCTGTCCGCCACCAAGGCCCTGTTTGAGCGGCACGACACGGTGATCGTCGCCTCGGTGTCCTGCATCTACGGCCTGGGCGACCCGGAATCCTATCTGAAGATGGTGCTGCACCTGGTGCGCGGCGAGCCGGCCGATCAGCGCCGCATCCTGCGTCACCTGGCGGATCTGCAGTACACGCGCAACGATGTCGAGCTGCTGCGCGGCACCTACCGGGTGCGCGGGGACGTGATCGACATCTTCCCCGCTGAATCCGAGCGCGAGGCGGTGCGCGTGGAGCTGTTCGACGACGGGATCGAATCGCTCAGCTACTTCGACCCGCTCACCGGCGAGATACTGCGCCGCGTCCCGCGCCTGACCGTGTATCCGAAGACGCACTATGTAACGCCGCGCGAGATCCTGATGAAGGCGATCGACCAGATCCGGGAGGATCTGCGCGTGCGCCTGGCCGAACTGTACGCGGCCAGCAGGCTGGTCGAGGCGCAGCGGCTGGAGCAGCGCACACGCTTCGATCTCGAGATGATCCAGGAGATCGGTTATTGCTCGGGGATCGAGAACTATTCGCGCTATCTGTCCGGCCGCGAGGCGGGCGAGCCGCCGCCGACGCTGTTCGACTATCTGCCCGCGGACGCGCTGCTGGTCATCGACGAGAGCCATGTCACCATTCCCCAGCTCGGCGGGATGTACCGCGGCGACCGCGCGCGCAAGATGAACCTGGTCGAATACGGTTTCCGCCTGCCCTCGGCGCTCGACAACCGGCCGCTGTGCTTCGAGGAGTTCGAGAGCCTCGCGCCGCAGATGATCTTCGTCTCGGCGACCCCGGGCCAGTACGAGAACACCCACGCCGATGCCGTGGTCGAACAGGTGGTGCGCCCGACCGGGCTGGTCGACCCGCAGGTGGAGGTGCGCCCGGTGCTGACCCAGGTCGACGACCTGCTGTCGGAGATCCATCTGCGTGTCGAGCGCAACGAGCGCGTGCTGGTGACTACGCTGACCAAGCGCATGGCGGAGAACCTGACCGAATACCTGGCCGAGCACGAGGTGCGCGTGCGCTACCTGCATTCCGACGTCGACACCGTCGAGCGCGTGGAGATCATCCGCGACCTCCGGCTGGGCACCTTCGATGTGCTGGTCGGCATCAACCTGCTGCGCGAGGGGCTCGACCTCCCGGAGGTATCGCTGGTCGCGATCCTCGATGCGGACAAGGAGGGTTTCCTGCGTTCCGACCGCTCGCTCATCCAGACCATCGGGCGCGCCGCGCGCAACATCAACGGCCGCGTCATCATGTACGCCGACAAAATCACCGGCTCGATGCGGCGCGCGCTCGATGAGACGGACCGCCGGCGCCAGAAGCAGGTAGAGTACAACGCCGCCCACGGCATCACGCCGCAGGGCATCCGGAAGGCGGTGGTGAACATCATCGAGGGCGAGGCGCCGGGCGGGGCGTCCGGTGCGCGCGAGTACGCCCGGGTGGCCGAACAGGTGGTCGAATACGGGCGCATGCCGGTGGAACAGCTGCACAAGAAGATCGCCCAGCTGGAGAAGCAGATGCACCGCCACGCGCGTGACCTGGAGTTCGAGGCGGCCGCCAGGATCCGCGACCAGATCCGCGCCATCCAGGCGGCGAATCTGGGCCTGGCCGAGTGACCCGGTGCGGCCGCGGCAGCTTCCCCTGTTGCGGCCATGGGGGCGATCGAGTATCTTAGGCGCTTTAGGCGCGTAGCTCAGTTGGTTAGAGCACCACCTTGACATGGTGGGGGTCGTTGGTTCAAATCCAATCGCGCCTACCAGACAGTTACAGGCACTGTGGCTACAGTGCTTTTTTTATTCCCCGCCGGGCACATTGCTCCGGTGGGGAAGTGTTTCTTCACCACGATGCCGACAGTCACACTCCCAGACAAGAGCCAGCGCAGCTACGACCACCCGGTCAGCGTAGCCGAGGTGGCTGCGTCCATCGGTCCCGGCCTGGCCAAGGCGGCGCTCGCCGGCCGCGTGAACGGGCGCCTGGTCGACACCTCGTTTGTGATCGAGGATGCCGTCGATCTGGCCGTCGTGACGGAACGCGATCCGGCCGGGCTGGACATCATCCGCCATTCCTGCGCCCATCTCCTGGCGCAGGCGGTCAAGAGCCTGTTCCCGCAGGCCCAAGTGACCATCGGCCCGGTGATCGAGGACGGCTTTTATTACGATTTCGCCTTCGAGCGCAGCTTCACCCCGGAGGACCTGGCGGCGATCGAGCGGAAGATGGCGGAGATCGCGGAACAGGATCAGCCGGTGACGCGCACGGTGATGAAGCGGGAAGAGGCCATCGGGTTCTTCCGCGAGCTGGGTGAGGAGTACAAGGCGCGCATCATCGAGGACATCCCGGCGGGCGAGCAGATCTCCCTGTACCGGCAGGCGGACTTCATCGATCTCTGCCGCGGCCCCCACGTACCGAGCACCGGGCGCATCAAGGCCTTCAAGCTGACCAAGGTCGCGGGCGCCTACTGGCGCGGCGATTCCCGCAACGAGATGCTGCAGCGCATCTACGGCACGGCATGGGCGAACAAGAAGGATCTGGCGGACTATCTCCACCGGCTGGAGGAGGCCGAGAAGCGCGATCACCGCAAGATCGGCAAGCAGCTCGGGCTGTTCCACCAGCAGGAAGAGGCCCCCGGCATGGTGTTCTGGCACGACCACGGCTGGACCGTCTACCGCACGGTCGAGGAGTACATCCGCGGCCTGCTGCGCGAGCACGGCTACCAGGAGGTGCGCACGCCGCAGGTGGTCGACCGCTCGCTGTGGGAGAAGTCCGGGCACTGGGACAAGTTCGCCAGCGGCATGTTCACCACCCACGTGGAGAACCGCGATTACGCGATCAAGCCGATGAACTGCCCCTGCCACGTGCAGATCTTCAACCAGGGCCTGAAGAGCTACCGCGACCTTCCGCTGCGGCTGGCGGAGTTCGGTTCCTGCCACCGCAACGAGCCCTCGGGCACGCTGCACGGGCTGATGCGCCTGCGCAATTTCGTGCAGGACGACGCCCACATCTTCTGCACCGAGGACCAGATCCAGGACGAGGTCTCGGCCTTCATGGACATGCTGTTCAGCGCCTATGCCGACTTCGGGTTTGAGCACATCATCGTCAAGCTCTCGACGCGGCCGCCGAGCCGGGTCGGGGACGATGCCGTCTGGGATAAGGCGGAACACGCCCTGGAGCAGGCGCTGAACACCCGCGGCCTGGACTGGGACCTGCAGCCCGGGGAGGGGGCCTTTTACGGACCCAAGATCGAATTCTCGCTCAAGGACTGCATCGGGCGGGTCTGGCAGTGCGGGACCATCCAGGTCGATTTCTCCATGCCGGGGCGCCTGGGCGCCTATTACATCGCCGAGGACGGCAGCAAGCAGGTCCCGGTGATGCTGCACCGGGCGATCCTGGGGTCACTGGAGCGTTTTATCGCCATCCTGATCGAGGAACACGCCGGTTCCTTGCCGCTGTGGCTGGCCCCGGTGCAGGCGGTGGTGCTGAATATCACCGACCGGCAGGCGGATTATGTCGCCAAAGTGTCCGCAATCATGAGAAAAGCGGGCATCCGGGTCGCAATAGACTTGAGAAATGAAAAAATTGGCTTTAAAATCCGCGAGCATACGCTGCAACGCGTACCTTATCTGCTGGTCGTAGGGGACCGGGAGATGGAGGATGAGACCGTGGCCGTGCGCGCGCGGGATGGCACGGATCTGGGCAGCCTGTCTGTACAGGCATGCGCGGATCGTCTGGCATCCGAGATTGCGTGCCGCGGCCGCGTTGTTTTTCAGGAATAGTGCGGAGGAACGGGTTATAGCTGCTGAGAAAGAATTACGCTTGAACGATGCGATAACCTCACCCAAGGTGCGCCTCATCGGCGCTGATGGTGAGCAGGTCGGGGTAGTGCCGCTGGCGGAGGCGAACAAGATCGCGGAAGAAGCCGAGCTCGATCTGGTCGAGGTGTCGCCGAACGCGGATCCGCCTGTCTGCCGCGTAATGGACTACGGCAAGTACCTGTTTGAGGAAAGCAAGAAGCGGCACGCGGCCCGGAAAAAGCAGAAGCAGATCCAGGTCAAGGAGGTCAAGTTCCGTCCGGGTACGGAGGAAGGCGACTATCAGGTCAAGCTGCGCAACCTGATCCGTTTTCTCGAGAGCGGAGACAAGGCGAAGATCACGCTTCGGTTCCGCGGGCGCGAGATGATGCATCAGAGCCTCGGGATGAAGTTGCTCGATCGCATCAAGAAGGATCTGGAGGAGTATGCAACGGTGGAGCAGTTTCCCAAACTCGAAGGGCGGCAGATGATCATGGTGCTGGCGCCGGGAAGCAGCATCAAGAAGAAACAGCAGGTCGGCTGAGTCAAGCGGTCCGGCCTGGTTTGATGAGTTGACAATATTAAGGATCGAACATGCCCAAGCTAAAGTCACATAGCGGCGCCGCCAAGCGTTTTGCGCGCACCGCGTCCGGACGCTTCAAGCACAAGCAGAGCCATCGCCGGCATATCCTGACCAAGAAGAGCACCCAGCGCAAACGTCATTTGCGCGCTCCCGCCCTGGTCGCCGTGTCCGATACGCCCGAGCTGAAGCGCATGCTGCCGTACAGTTGAAGGAAAGGAACACACCATGCCAAGAGTAAAACGAGGGGTAACCGCCCGCGCCAACCACAAGAAGGTGCTGGCGAAGGCCAAGGGATTCCGCGGACGCCGCAAGAACGTTTTCCGCGCTGCGAACCAGGCCGTAGTGAAGGCCGGGCAGTACGCCTACCGCGACCGCCGCGTGCGCAAGCGCGAATTCCGCGGTCTGTGGATCATCCGCATCAATGCGGCGGCGCGTGAATTCGGGCTGTCTTACAGCCGGATGATCGACGGCCTGAAGAAGGCGGCCATCGAGATCGACCGCAAGGTCCTGGCCGACCTGGCCGTGTTCGACAAGGCCGCCTTCGGCGCGCTGGCGGAGAAGGCCAAGGCGGGACTTTCCGCCTGACGAAACCTCCACGGCCGCGCGGTCGATGCGTCGGCATGCAGAAAAGGAAAGGTAGCGCCTTTCCTTTTTTGTTTTGGAGGGAGGGCGCCGGGCGGATGGGCGGGACGGCATGGTGATTTTGTATTTTACTCGCCATCCATTACTCATTACCCTTGTCCCGTTCGGAGGACGCCGGTGTACGGGGGCGATTCCCGTATTGATCCGGTTGCGCGGGGAAATTGGCAAGGAATGACAGTGTGCACGAGCTGGATACGATAGTCGCGCAGGCGCGCGAGCTGATCGCCGGGGCGGCCGACCTGAAGGCGCTGGACCAGGCGCGCGTGCAGTATCTCGGGAAAAACGGCCGCATCACGGAGTTCCTCAAACAGCTTAAGACGCTGTCCGACGCGGAGCGGCCCGCGGCGGGGCTTGTCGTCAACCAGGCGAAGCAGGAACTGCAGCAGGCCATCGAGGCGCGCGCGCGCGAACTCGACAGCGCCGCGCTGCACGAGCGCTTGAGCCGCGAATCCCTCGACGTCACGCTGCCCGGCCGCGGGCAGGCGGCGGGCGGCCTGCATCCCGTGGCGATGACCATGGACCGCATCGAAGGGCTGTTCGCCCAGGCCGGTTACGAGGTCGCCCGCGGACCGGAGATCGAAGACGACTTCCACAACTTCGAGGCGCTCAACATTCCCGCCGACCATCCCGCGCGCGCAATGCATGACACCTTTTACTTCGACGCGCATACGCTGTTGCGGACGCACACCTCGCCGGTCCAGATCCGCGTGATGCGCGAACGCACCCCGCCGCTGCGCGTCATCGCGCCCGGACGCGTCTACCGCTGCGATTCCGACGTGACGCACACGCCGATGTTCCACCAGGTGGAAGGCTTCATGGTCGATGAGGACGTGAGTTTCGCCGACCTCAAGGGCGCGCTGACCGATTTCCTGCGCGCGTTCTTCGAGCGCGACGCGGCGGTTCGGTTCCGGCCGTCGTATTTCCCTTTCACGGAGCCGTCTGCGGAAGTGGATATCGCCTGCGTGATCTGCGGCGGCAAGGGCTGCCGGGTGTGCAAGCAGACCGGCTGGCTGGAGGTGATGGGCTGCGGCATGATCCATCCGCAGGTGTTCGCCAACGTCGGCGTCGACAGCGAACGCTATACGGGATTTGCCTTCGGCCTGGGGGTCGAGCGCATGGCCATGCTGAGATACGGGGTGAACGACCTGCGCCTGTTCTTCGAAAACGATCTGCGATTCCTGCGACAGTTCAACTGACCATGAAATTCAGCGAACACTGGTTGCGCGAGTGGGTCGATCCGCCGCTTGATACCAAGGCCCTGGTGGCGCAGTTGACCATGTCCGGGCTCGAGGTGGAAGCCGTCGAACCCGTCGCGCCGGCATTCAGCGGCGTCGTCGTCGGCCTGGTCCAGACCGTCGAACCGCACCCGCAGGCCGACCGGCTGCGCGTCTGCCGTGTCGATGTCGGTTCGGGCGAGGCCCTGACCATCGTGTGCGGCGCCGCCAACGTCGCCGCGGGCATGCACGTACCGACGGCGCTGGTCGGTGCCCGGCTGCCGGGAGGTCTGGCGATCACGCGCGCGAAGCTGCGCGGCGTGGAATCGCACGGGATGCTCTGTTCGGCCAGGGAGCTCGGGCTGGCCGAAAACGCCGAAGGACTTCTGCCCTTGCCGCCGGACGCCGCCCCCGGCACGGACGTGCGCACGCTGCTTGCGCTGGACGACGTGTCGCTCGAGCTGTCGCTGACGCCCAATCGCAGCGACTGCCTCGGGGTGGCCGGCGTGGCGCGCGAGATCGCCGCGCTGAACCGCATCGATATGGCGGCGGTGCGCTATCCCGCGGTGCCGCCTGCGGTCGACGACGCGCTGGCGATCGAGGTATCGGATTCCAGGGCCTGTCCGCGTTACCTGGGGCGGGTGATCCGCGGTATCGATCCAGCGGCCGAGACACCCCTGTGGCTGAGAGAACGCCTGCGCCGCAGCGGATTGCGCAGCCTGGGTCCCGTGGTGGACGTCACGAATTTTCTGCTGCTGGAGCTGGGTCAGCCGATGCACGCCTTCGATCTTGCCCGCGTTGACGGCGGCATATGCGTGCGCCGTGCCGGGGAGGGGGAAACCTTTACCGCGCTCGACGGCCAGACCTTTACGCTGAACAGCGACATGCTGGTGATCGCAGACCGGCGGCGCGTGCTGGCCCTGGCGGGGATCATCGGCGGCGCGGACAGTGCGGTGGGCGCGGAGACGAATGCGATCCTGCTGGAGTGCGCCTTCTTCTCCCCGGGTGCGATCGCCGGCAAGGCGCGCCGCCTCGGCCTGCACACCGATTCCTCGCACCGCTTCGAGCGCGGCGTCGACCCGGAGCTGCAGGCGCGTGCAATGGAGCGCGCCACGCGGCTGATCCTCGATATCGCCGGTGGCGTGGCCGGACCGGTGGTGGAGGCGGTCAATCCGGACTCCTTGCCGGGTCGGCCGCCGATCCGCCTGCGCGCGGACCGGCTCAAGCGACTGCTCGGCTATCCTCTCGCCGGTACAGAGGTCGAGCAGATCCTCACGCGGCTCGGCATGCGCGTGCGTGCCGACGGGAATGCAGCCTGGGAGGTCCTGCCGCCCTCGTTTCGGTTTGATATCGCCATCGAGGCCGATCTTATCGAGGAGCTCGCGCGCGTGCACGGTTATGACAAGCTGCCGGCGAGCCGCCCGAGTACGCGGCTGGAGATCGGAGCACGCGATGCGCACGTGGAGCGTGTCCGCCGCGCGCGCCACCTGCTTGCCGATATCGGGTATCAGGAAGCCATCACCTACAGCTTCGTCGATGCTGAAACACAGCGTCTGCTCGACCCGGTGAATGCAGCCTTGCCGCTGGCCAATCCGCTCGCCGCGGACATTGCCGTCATGCGCACCAGCCTCTGGCCCGGCCTGGTCCGGGCGTGCCTCTACAATCTGAAGCGCCAGCAATCGCGTGTGCGCCTGTTCGAGTATGGACGCAGATTCATCGGTACGCTGCAGCGGGGCGGGAAGCCCGGCGCATCCCTGGGCGCGATCAAGGAAGAAGGCGTATTTTCCGGCATCGCCACCGGCGCCGCCTATCCGGAGCAGTGGGGCGTGCCGGCGCGGGAGCTTGATTTTTACGACGTCAAGGCAGACGTCGTGGCGCTGTTGAACGATCTCTGCAGGGGGCGCGGTCATACCTTCGAGGCCGCGGTGCATCCCGCCCTGCACCCGGGGCAATCGGCGCGCATCCTTGATTCACATGGCGGGGAAATCGGCTGGCTGGGCGCCCTCCATCCGCAGGCGGCCGCCAGCCTGGGCGTCGAGCAGACGGTCTTTGTATTCGAGCTGAATCTGGATCGCATTGAATCGCCGGCGGTTCCCGAATTCACCGAGCTGTCGAAGTTTCCTGCGGTCCGGCGCGATCTCGCCGTCATCGTCGACGAGGGGGTGGCCGCCGCCGCGCTTGAGGCCTGCGTCCGGGAGGCGGCCGGCACGCTGTTGCAAGGTTTGCACCTGTTTGATATCTATCGTGGCAAAGGTGTTGATTCCGGGAAGAAAAGTGTTGCGCTGGGCTTGACCTTGCAGGATTTTTCGCGCACTCTTACCGATGTCGAAGTTGACGCCTTGATTGAAGGCGTGCTCAAGCAACTGCATCTCAAATTTCAGGCAACATTGAGAGAGTGATTATGGCGCTGACAAAGGCTGATATGGCGGAGCGGCTGTTCGAGGAATTCGGACTCAACAAGCGGGAAGCCAAGGATCTGGTGGAGATGTTCTTCGAAGAGGTGCGTGCCGCACTGGAAGAGGGGCAGCAGGTCAAACTGTCCGGATTCGGCAACTTCAATCTGCGCAAGAAGAACGAACGTCCGGGACGCAACCCGAAGACGGGGGAGGAAATACCGATCACCGCGCGTCGCGTCGTATCGTTTCATCCCGGGCAAAAACTAAAAGCAAGAGTCGAAGCCCATGCTGGAACCCAGCGGCAATAACGAACTGCCTCCGATACCCGGCAAACGGTATTTCACCATCGGCGAGGTCAGTGATCTGTGCGGTGTGAAGCCGCACGTGCTGCGCTATTGGGAGCAGGAATTTCCCCAGCTGGCGCCGGTCAAGCGTGCGGGCAACCGCCGTTATTATCAGCGTCAGGACGTCATGGTCGTGCGCCAGATCCGTGAACTTCTCTACCAGCAGGGATTCACGATCGGCGGCGCGCGCCAGCAGCTGTCCGGCAAGGAGACCAGGACGGATACCAGCCGCAGCCGGCAGGTGGTGCGTCAGATCCGGCAGGAACTAGAGGATCTCCTGAAAGTGATGAAGGCCTGATCCATACTGCACGCGGAGCAGGCGCATTCATTGCACAGTTTTTCACCCTTGATACTCACTCTTTAAATTCATTCGGGGCGTAGCGCAGCCTGGTAGCGCACTACCTTGGGGTGGTAGTGGTCGGAGGTTCAAATCCTCTCGCCCCGACCAATTCAGCATCGTTGACACACCTCCGCCTGCGGGGCGATCGGATTCCCGGCCCTGCGGGCGTTCGCCGCGCTGCGTTCGTCCACGGGGACGAACGGTAGCGGTTACTGTCTCTCCTCGACCAATCCAGATTACTGTTCGATGCAATCGGCTGCCATGCGGTCTACCGATCCGGCTGGAGCTTGCAGGGATGGGGGCATTAATACCGATCCCGCCCCAAGGGACGGGATCGATTTCAGTGCCTGGTGCAATTACCCGCCACGGATCCGCAGCGGTGGTCGTACGATCGTTATAGTTCGGCTTCCGCTAGAGGGAACCGGTGATGACAAAGGACAGGATGAGGATACCGCCGGTAGCGGCAAACATTAGAAAAGGCGCGTTCATGTTATTCCCCCGATCTATGATTAGATTAGTCAAATAAAACAAATAATTAAATATTTAGATTCATGCATTGTCGCAAGAACAAGCAGTCCGCTCCGGCGCACGGGCTTCGCGCCTCGCCAATAATTCCTGACTGCAGCGCTAATATATATCACCAACCGGTGTCGGGATGCCAGCGTTAAGATCGCGCCGCCAATCCCGTCTCCTGGCATCCGTCCTTGCCGGAAGGAAACCGCCACCCATGATGTGGCGGGATCCACATCAATGCCTGGCCGTGCGCTCTGTAATCGGTGAGCAAAAAAAACGGGCACCCTTCCGGGTGCCCGCTGACCATTCCTGGAGGTGCCAGGAGGGATCACATGATGTCGGCGGAGAAGTTGTACTTGATGCCGAGCGCGATGGCGCTGCTGTCCTCGCCCGCGGTGCCGCCGGTGTAAAGGTCGGAATCGAAGGATGAGGTGTGGGGCGCCGACACGAAGCGGTAGCTGCCGCCATCGTCGTTGGAGATGTCAGTGAAGATGGCGTATACGGTGGTGCTCTCCGCCAGATTGTGGAAAACGCCCAGAGAGACCTGGCTGGCGCCGCTGTCGTCCACCGTGTCGAGTTCATCGGCGGTGGCGAAGGCGAGGCTGAAGCGGGTGTCGCCGGCCCGATAGGAGCCTGCCAGCCAGAAGGCGTCGCGGTCAGCACCGTCGACGAAGCCGGCCCCCGAGATGGACTCGAAGGCGCCGGTGACAGTGAAGCCGCCGTCCAGATTGATGCTGCCGACGAGCTTCATGGCTTCTTCGTCGGTTCCGCCGCTGCCGCCGTCGTTCGCGTCAAACGATGCGCCGACGAAATACATATCGTTGCTGTAATGGATCTGGCCGCCCATGTTGTTGGCGCCGTCTTCGACCTCTTCGGCGCCGTACTGTACGTGCCAGCTCAGGCCGTCCATATCCGGTCCGAACCAGATGATCGCATGTCCGATCCCGCCGTCGAAGTACGTCGACCCGTTGCCGGCATTGCCCATGACCGAGCTGTAGTCGGCGATCGTGCCTTCGAAGGGATCGAGCGCGTGCGACAGTGTCTTCCATGGCCGGCCCTGGAATCCGAGCGCTACCGTGCCGAAGCCGCCGCGCAATCCCGCCCATCCGTCGCGGCCGCCGTCGAACAGCGTGTCGCCGCCGCCGTCCAGGTTCACGAATGTATCGTAATGGAACACGGCATCCATGCCGTTGCTCAGCCCCATGCTGCCTTCAAAGCCGAGCGCCGAATGATTGCTGTTGACGCCAAGTGCGCTTTGCACGTCGGTGTCAATCGATTCCACGGCCATGCCGACTCCGCCGTAGATGTTCAAACTGCCGGCGGCATGGGCGTATAGTGGGGCCACAGCGGATGCCACGGCCAGTGCGAGAAGTTTCTTGTTCATGGTGATGGTCCTCCTGGCAAAGTTAGTTATGTTTTGAGTAGGAGCAGACTTGGATTTGCTGTAAAGCTAGACCATGAATAAACTTGGACTCCACCTAAAATTAGACTTCGTCAATCTGTGTGCCGCGACGAATATATCAGGATTTTTCTGGATGCAACATTATTTTATGAACAAACTCAGTGATCTAATACTTATGTAGTATTAATACAACGACAACACGAAGGGTTGATGTGATGTCATGCGGAGTATCCGGACGTGAAAGCGCCGCGGCGTAACGACGCCTGCCCCTGCGGCAGCGGGCGCAAGTTCAAGAAGTGCCACGGGCAGGCGGTCGCCGCAAGAGACGAGCGAGCGGGCAGTGCGGAACAGTATGCTCCAAGGCCTGCCGTACGCATCATCCCGTCGGAGATCGAGCCGCGTCCCTGCGGCGAATGCGCACTGTGCTGTGCCGGCTGGGTACGCACGCGGGTGCTGGGCAACGAAATCGATCTGAATCGTCCCTGCCCCTACAGCTCGGGGAATCATTGCACCATCCATGCAAGCCGGCCCCAGGACCCATGCCGTGTATTCTTCTGCGGCTGGGCCGAGGCCGGGAGCGAGCTGCCGGAATGGATGCAGCCGAGCGAATGCGGCGTCATCGTGCTGGCGGGGCGATCCAGCTGGGCCGGACGACCGGTGGACGTGCTGGTGTCGGCGGGCAAGGATCCGGATCGCCGCATGCTGTCGTGGTACGAGGAGTATTCCGTCCGCACCATGAGGCCGTTCCTGTACCAGCAGGAAGGCCGCTGGTTCGGGTTCGGACCGTTGCCCTTTCAGCGCGAGGTCGCCGCGAAAGCGGCGCGCGGCGAGAGATTATTTCTGTAAGGCGATATCCGCGGCGGAGCGGTCGAGCATCCCGCCGAGAAATTCGCTTAGGCGGTAGACGTCGGAAAAGTTGCTCGCCATCCCCAGCGATGCGCGCACCGCGCCCATCGTTTTTCCGGAACGGTCCAGGCAGGCGCGGTAGCCGGCAAGATCCAGTTCCGGGCCCGAGCGGCGCAGGCACTCCTCGATGAGGGTCACGGTGTGGGACAGCGCGGCCTCACCGGCGCCGGGGTTGCAGAAACAGCCGGAACGGAGTGCGATTCCGTCTCTGGCGGCCTGGCGCTCCACCTCCGCGTAGTTCACGTATGCGCCCGAGGGGTCGCGCATGTTGAATGCGACGGTGCCACCCCGCGACGAGGGATTCGCATCACCGTAGATCTCGATCGCAGGGCGGCCGTTGGAGTGGCGCAGGAGGCGTAGCGTTTCGAGGAGGTAGTCCGCCAGCATGGCAACCCGGCGGTGTATGGTCTCGATGCCGGCGGATGCGAGAAAGTTCAGTCCTGTGCTGACGGCGGGGAATCCCAGGTAATTCACCGTGCCATCCTCGAAGGCGCTCTCATCTTCGTGCAGCGCATGGGAGCGGAGCAGTGTCGAAACGATTTTCACCGTTCCTCCACTGAAGGAGGGGCGGACGAGCCTGCGCAAGGCGGAGTGCCGCGCGATCAGAGCGCCGATGCCGGTCGGGTAACCAAACATCTTGTAAAACGACAATGCGACGAAATCGGGGTGGGTGCGCGCAAGATCCAGCCGGTTGGTCGGCACGAATGCCGCGGCGTCGAGCAGGACGTCGTAACCGGCGGTGTGCGCGGCGTCGATCCACTCCAGCGGGTGCTGTACACCCGAGAAATTGGATTGAGCGGGGTAGGCCAGCAATCCGTTTCCGCGCGCCTGCGACGCGGCGAGGCGCGGGACGATGTCGTCCACCCGCAGGGTTCCGGGCATGCTGGGGATATATCGCACCTTCGCGCCGCGGCGGTGGGCGTACTCGCGGATTCCATTCACGGAATTGTGATTGTCCGCGGTCAGGAGAAATTCCGCGTTCTCGTCAAACGGGTAACTCTCGCCGATCAGTCTCAGGGCGCCGCTTGCGTTTGCGGTGAAGATGACGGCGTATTCTTCCGGATCGGCGTTGAAGTAGCGCAGTACATCGTCGCGCGCGCGCAGTTGCAGCGCGGTCGATGCCGATGCCGCGTGATGGGCGGAGTGGGTATTGCCGAAGACGCCGCGCAGCAATATTTCCCGATGCTGCTCGATCAGCGTGGCCGGGTAGGGGCAGGCGCCGGTGTAGTCAAGATAGACCTCGCCCTGTTCATCGAGTCGACTGAACTCGCGCAGCCTGATCTGATCCAGCGCACTGGTGTACCGGTACTGCGGGTAACGCTCGATGAACGCCCTGAACCCGGGGTGTTGAAGATGCAGCGCTTGCACGCTTTGGGAAGTCATCTCTAGGCAGCGGTTCTTATCTGTTCTTATATGCTGGTGTCAGCCCCGGAACATGACGCCGGCCATTTCCGGCCGTTGAGGATCAGTTTAGACTAAATTTAAACCATGTGGGAAGGGGGGTGTCGATATCTGTGTTCGGGGGTAAGCGGGTACGGCCGGATGAAGCGTGCGGAGATCGGCAACCGGGCGCGTGGAGGCATATGGCCGGGCTTGTCGCAGGTGTGATATTGGCCGGAATTTTTGATCTCGTATGATGAGGTTGCGCAGGATGGCGGATCCACGGTTTTTACCTTCTGTGTGAGAGGTTTACTAGCAGCAGGCGACGTTATTAAAGCCGTTGTGCCGGATCGTCTGGTTGAAGTTCTGCCTGAGGAATTCTCCGCCCGGTTTGGTGGATCTGCACGCGCTCAGGCTTTTCAGCGGTTTACCGATGTTAAAGAGGCAGTGTCCACTGGCGCGAGTGGGGCGAGGTGCCTCTGCATGCGGGTGGGTGCGGCGCGGCTCCACGGGTTAAATGGTGAATAATTTAATTGAATATTAATATGATTATCTGATGTCGCTGTGACCAGGTGATCATGGGTGCGATGGTTGATTCACCGATTTATCGGCGAATATCTGACCTGTAAGACGGGCGCTGCTCGGAAGGAAGACAGGAAGTGCCGACCTCGACTCACAAAACGAACCTCCCGCTGGACAACAAGGTCCTGCTCGCGCGCCTGGGACAATGCACAGATCTCCCCAGCCCGGTCGGCGTCGCGGTACGCATCCTGGAACTGGGCCAGGATCCCGAAGTTTCCCTTGGCGACGTCGCCAAGGTGATCAGCCTGGACCCGGCACTTACGGCAAAACTGCTGCGCATGGCGAATTCACCGCTTTACGCCCGACATCGCAAGACGGAGAACCTGCGTCAGGCGATCACGCTGTTCGGCGTGGAGGGAACGATCACGCTCGCGCTGAGTTTCTCCGTGGTGAACAGAGTGAAGGACAAGGGCGACCGCCGTCTCGATTATGATCATTTCTGGCGCCGTTCCCTGGCCGCGGCCACCTGCGCACAGGTAATCGGCGAACGGGTGCAGGTGCATAACAAAGAGGACCTGTTTCTGTGTGGCCTGCTGCAGGACATCGGGATGCTCGCGCTCGACAGGTCGATGCCAGAGCTGTATCAGCAATGCGACATGCGGGCAGGTCATGCCCGCGTGATAGATCACGAGAACACGGTACTGGGCCTGGATCACGCGGAAGTCGGTGCCTGGCTGCTGCAGCGATGGAACTTCCCGGAAAAACTCCAGATCGTGATCGCGGCCAGTCATGAGCCCGCTGCCGCGCTCACCGAATCGACATCAGTCCGGCAGCAGATCGACGTGGTGGCGCTCGCGAGCGAAATTGCCGACCTCCTGAGCGGATGCGGTTCGAAGGATTCCATCAGCGGTGTGATGCAGAAAGCACAGGATACTCTGGGATTGCAGCATGAGACCTTCGTCGATGTCCTCGCCGCGTCGTCTGAGGTGTTGAAGGATATCGCGCATCTGTTCGAGATCAGGATCGATGACCAGGTCTATCTGGATTCGCTCATCAACGAGGCGTGTGACCTGATCCTGTTGCGCCAGATCAACGTGATGCAGCGCTCCACGACGCTGGCCAGGACCGCGGAGGTACTCGAGGACCGCACCCGCAAGCTCGAGGAAGAGAATCGGCGTGACCCGCTAACCGGGCTGTACAACCGCGCCTATCTGAATCAGGTCCTGGCGGAGGAGATCCGCATGGCCAGCAGGCACAACTGGCCGTTTACGGTGATGTTTATCGACCTCGACGATTTCAAGCGGGTGAATGATGAACACGGGCACCTGGTCGGCGACGTGATCCTGAAGAATACCGCGAGGATTCTCATGGAAAATACGCGGGGCAGCGATATCGTCGCCCGTTACGGCGGCGAAGAATTCATCGTCGTGCTTCCGGGCGCGGGCCATGACGGCGCCGAGATGACCGGTAATCGGCTGCTCGCGGCCTTCCGCGGGACACACCACCTGATCGAGGGGCGCGACATCGTGGTGACGGCGTCGATCGGCGCGGCGACGCACGGCGAGAAGCATGAATTCACCAGTCTCGAGGATGTACTCAAGGCTGCCGATCAGGCCCTGTACAGCGCCAAGCGCAGTGGCCGCAATCAGGCGTTCTTCTTTTCACAGGATCCAGCCTGACCGCCCCGGCGTCGATGTGCCGACGCCTTCTGTCTCCTGCAAGTGTGACAGCCTTGTCCCGGTTTCCATGCGCGCTTTCTGGCTTTGACCTGCCATCCCCGTGGTTCAATAACTATCTGTTGTTAATTTAGATTTATCATCCCATGGCGGCAAAAGTCTGGTCGCCTGCCCGCTTTCTCGGCAGGTGTTTCTGACTTGGCCGATTTCTTGCTGTAAAAGGCCGGAACCCGTGTCCACAACGACAGGATCAAGGGATCGGTCATGAAAACCTCAGGTTGGTCGCGAGATTCGCGGCGCGAAAAGCCGCCGGCCATGGCGAGACCGCGCGGCGTGCTGTTCCTGCTGCTGCTCTTCCTCTACTGCGGCTGGGCCTGGGCGGAGGGTGAAGCGGCGGTGTACATCGGCGGCGAGGAATGCAGGGTCTGCCACAAGGGACAGGAACGCAGCTACCTTGCCGGCCGGCACGGAAAGATCTTCACGCTCAATCCTCGCAACGGGATGGAGGCGCGAGGCTGCGAGGCATGCCACGGCGCCGGTTCCAGGCATATCCAGGTAGTGGGAGAACTCGATTACAGCGGACCGCTGCATATCCGCGCATTCAAGGATCCCGTTACCGCGGCCGAATCCAGCAGGGTATGTCTCGATTGCCACGAGAGGGGCGAGCGCATGCACTGGCGAGGAAGCACGCATGACATGCAGGGGATCTCCTGTACCTCCTGTCACACGATTCACGGCGCATCACCCGTGCCGACCATGGAGATCTGTCTCGACTGCCATAAATCGCAGCGCGCGAAAATGCAGCGGTCATCGCATATGCCGCTGCGTGAAGGGAAGGTCACATGCATGAATTGCCACAATCCGCACGGCGGACCAGGACCCGGACTTCTCAAGGCGGCCTCGGTCAATGAAACCTGTTACCAGTGTCACGCGGAAAAACGCGGCCCCAATATCTTCGAGCATCCGCCCGTGCGGGAGGATTGCGCCAACTGCCATGATCCGCATGGCTCCAACAATCCACGCCTGCTGAAAAAACGCCTGCCCTATCTGTGCCAGGAATGCCATTCGGTGAGCGGGCATGTGGGGACACTGTATGAAGGATCCGACCTGGAAAATCCGGCCGTCCGGCAGTTGCGCGGCAAGGCCTGCACCAATTGCCATTCGAGGATACACGGATCGAATCATCCGGCCGGTGCGAGATTCCAGCGTTGAACAGACATGATCAGATAAAACACGGGTATGAGTCCGGGTCTGGGCCGGTCCGGTGCAGTTTGACCCGGCCCGGAATGTTTTGCGTCTGCATCCTACATGGAGCCGCCGTAATGGGGGCGGATGGGAGCTATCAACACAATACAGCGGAAATTGGCGCCGCCGTCGTCGGGATGGATCACGCCAACAGCAGCTACGGTGAATACTCGGGCATCGGTGACAATGATGCCTACCTGGTTGGTAATCTGGAGGGTTTGTCCGAGCAGGGGGCCTACTACTATCGCCTGCAGGCAAACGATCTCGGGCTGGATTCCAGGCGGCTTGATCTGTCGGCCGGAAAACACGGCGGCTACGCGCTTGAATTCATCCACGACGAGATACCGCACCTGATCTCCAGCGATGCCCGCACGCCGTTCGAGGGCGCTGGTGGAACGCGGCTGGTATTGCCGGCAGGATTTGTCCAGTCCACGACGACATCAGGGATGACTGCGCTCGAAGACAGCCTGAAAACGCTGGATCTCCGTACGGATCGGACCAGAAACCAGTTCCGCGTGACTGAGGATTTCGCCCGCGGGTGGCGCGCGAGCCTGTCCGTCCGGCGCGAGGACAAGGAGGGCGTGCAATCCCTGGGCGGACTCACGGCGCAGAATGCCGGCCTGGCCGATGCGACCATCCTTCCGCAACCGGTCGACTACCGTACCGAGGAGTTCTCTGTCTCCCTGGAGTACGCCGGCGAGGGCCGGCAGATGGAAGTCGGGTACCTGCTCTCGGTATTTCATGACAACAACGAGTCGATCATCTGGGATGTGCCGTTCCTGAAGGCGAATCCTACCGCGCTGGATTACCCCGCCGTAGCCCGCATCGGGCTGCCGCCCGACAACACCTACCAGCGCCTCACCGTGAGCGGCGGGATGAACCTGCCGGGGTCGACCAGGCTCTCCGGGATTGCGGAAGCAGGACAGATGAGGCAGGACGATGCCTTCCTCCCGTATTCGACCGTTGACATCGGCGGTACGGCATCCGCACTGGAGGATGGCGACGCACTGCCGCGCGAAAGCGCCGAGGCGAGGATCGACGTGCTCCATCTCGCGCTCAATTTGGCGTCGCGTCCGCTGTCCAGGCTCGGTGTCACTGCCCGCTATCGCTATTACGGGACCGACAACAAGACCCCGTATACGCTGTTCGATCGAGTGATGAATGATACCGTGCCTCAGTCGACAACAGATGATATCTATAGTCGTCCCTATGATCGCGCGCGTTCGACGTTCGAAGTCGGTGCCGGGTACCGGGTTGCCGCAGGGTTCAATCTGAAAGCCGACTACAAGCACGAAGACACGGACTACGACCGGCACCGTCCGGTGCGAGGGACGGCTGAGAACACCCTGAAGGCGGGCGTAAACGGTAATTTCGGCGATGTTTCCGGGCGCGTCGGCTACGTGCACGCACAACGCGACGCCGAGGATTATGATGGCTTCCTTTCATACAGTACCTTGTTCGACTCGCTGTCGTGTCCCTCGATCGTGACGGTGGATCCCGATCCGGATACGGGTGGCAGCACCCAGGTCGACACCTGTTTTCGCAACCATCCTGACTTCAGGCAATTCGATCTCGCCAGCCGCGAACGCAACAGATATTACGCATCGGTGATATATGCTCCGGATGAGAAAGTCCAGATTGGCCTTGATGTCGCGGACAGCCGCGAGACCTTCCGTGACAATATCCTGTTTGATGACACCTACCTCGGTCTGACCTCTGACGATGGCATGACCGCCACGCTCGACGTGGGTTACACGCCGGAGGACAGCTGGTCGGTAAGCGCCTATGTCACCAGGGAGCTGATGGATTCGTCGCAGACTGGACGCGCTTTCGGCGGCGCAGCGTCCACAGTTATAGATTCATCATTGAACTGGACGGCAGATTTCGATGATGAGATCACGACGGTGGGCATACAGGGCGGGTTCGACATGCTGCACGAAATGCTTCATGTCACGATGGATTACGCCTATACCAAGGCGAAGAGCCGCATCCGCTTTACAGCCGGAAGCGGGGTCACCTATGAGGATATGCCCGAGGATGGCAGCGAAAGGCATGCGGCCAGTCTGCGTGCGGTGTACAGAGTGAGCGATAACATTTCTTACGGCGTCGGGTTCGGCTACGAGAGGTTCAGGTCACAGGATTGGGCGCTCGACAGCGTGGAAGCGGGCGGTACGGCGCTGAACGACGTCCTCCTGCTGAGCGGGCCCCAGGAGGATTACCGGGCGTATCTTGGCAGCGTGAGCGTGATCTACAGCTGGTGATGCGCGTATAATTTTCCTGCGCCTCCGTCGTCGGACACCGAGTTTCGCACGCAATTCCTGCCGTTCCGCTTGGCGGCATAGAGCGCGGCGTCGGCAGCCTGGATCAGGTCATTGTCCGTGATGGCAATTGAAGTGAGCGTGGCGATCCCGATGCTCGCCGTAATGTGGAGCGTCTTGCCGGATTCGTATTCAATGCCGTGGTCCTCGATGGCTTTGCGTATGCGCTCGGCCAGTATTATGGCGTCCTCGCTGTCCGTCCTGGGAAGTATGACCGCAATCTCTTCACCGCCATAGCGTGCCGAAATATCATCGCGACGGATGTGCGAGTTGACCACGGCGCTTACCGACCTCAGGGCCTCGTCACCGACCTGATGACCATAGGTGTCATTGATGTTTTTGAAGTGATCCAGGTCGATGATGAGGAGCGAGAGCGCGTGAGATTCGTGGCGGAATCGGGCGATTTCCTCCTGCAGCGACGAGGTGAATTTTCTGCGGTTAAAGAGTCCGGTCAGGCTGTCGTAGGCGGCGAGTTTTTCCAGTTCATCCTGGTCGTTCTTCAGCTTTTCCGCCATGCTATTGAAGCCGTCAATCAGGTAATCCAGTTCGTCGGGCGCAGAGGTGCCGGCTTCCCCATTCATGCCGAGATCGGATTTCCTGCGCTTCAGCGACATGTGTGCGTTCAGGTCACCGGACGCGATCCTTTTCATCACCTGGGTCAGCTTGTTGAGGTTCTTGATAACGATCAGATTGATCGCCACGTACACCAGGGCAAAAATCAGTACACTCACAAAAACCTTCAGAATGATCGAGGCGACGGTGTTCATCCTCACTTCCTGGTTGATGCTCTCAATGGAGAAGACCATGTTCACGGCGCCAAGCACGTCTCCTTCCTCGGCATAGAAGTGGCAGCCGGATGCCTCTGAACATCCGGTCTTTCTGACTTTATACGGGGCCACGATGCGCATCCGGTTATCATCGATTACATACGCGGGCTCTCCTGTTGCCAGGACGCGGTGGTCGATTGCGTCCTTCGCCGCCTCGCGCGGATCAATCGGGGCCACCTTGCTGAATTTCAAGATAAGTTCTTCCGAGTGGTTGATCTCATAGCTGATATCGGTGATATCGTTGATGATATCTTCCCGCTCGTCGGGATCTTCGGTAGTGTCGAGCCGGCCCAGCAGATCGGTGATCTCTTCGCGATAGATCCGGATATTTTCCTCTTCACGCGGGATATCATTTTCCACGCGCACGCGCCGGAATATTTCGTTCACTTTGGGACTGCGGATCACCCGGATCGATTCCAGGCCGGAGATTTCATTGGAGAGATCATTGAAGAGATTGAAGCGGGCGTCCATCTTCCCTTCGCGCATGAGCGTGTTCAACGCGATGCGGACGGTCTCACCGGAGGATGTGCCCCAGCGCTGCACTTCGTTGAGCGCGAGCTTCTTGGCCTGTTCCATGTCATACCAGACGCCGACGATCACGAATGGGAGCCAGATGGCGCTGATCGCAAGGATGATCTTCGTGCTTATTTTATTTGTTTTTATCATTTGGTTACGCGTTGGCCGTATCGATTCATCCAGTTGTACGGCAATGACATGACTCGGTTTTCATGCTGCGTCAGCCGTTTGCATCCGGATCCGGCTGGCGGGTTCGAGCAGTCAGTCGTAGTGCTTATGGTAAGAGCGCGTGTTTTTCAGGCGTTCTCCCAGGTCAAACACATACTTTTCGTCCACTTTGGGTTGCATCGGTGTGTCTTCATGCCCGTGGCAACGGGCGCAGACCTTCGTATCCTCTGAACCGTACATCTGGCCTACCGCCATCACCTCGGCATGTTCGAATCCCGTATGCTTCTGTTTATGGATCTTGCGGTATTCGCTTCCTGGTCCATGGCACATTTCGCAACCGATTCCGGCGCGGGTAGGCGTTTCCTCGAGGCTGACATACCCGCCCGGCTCACGGTATCCGGTGGTATGGCACTTCAGGCATTTGAGCGAGGTGGTGTAGTCCTTGTCCGGGTCCAGCTCCGCCTTCTTTTTTGCAGCGACGCGCATCCCCGGTTTCAGTAATTCGAAGGCCTTGGCATGCTTGCTCTTTTGCCAGTCCGCGTATTGATCGCGATGGCACATGGCGCAGCCTTCGTAACCGACAAAAGACGGCGGGGCGCCCGAGACCAAGGTTTCACCCAGCGCCGGAAGCGCCAACAAGCACAAGAAAAATAAATTATATTTAACAGACATTTATGTGCCTAGTCTCGAATAATAGATCGCGCCTGCTGAAACTCTCTCTCCAGCGATCTAGTTATCGTGTTACGCGCGCTAATACTTGAGGCCTATTTGCGTCGGAGGAACGCTTTTAACTCCATAAAATCAATGTTCTAATCATCACTTGGTGTGTCATACCGTGCCCGGACGATTATCTCGACATGGCGTCATGCAACGGGGTGTTGCGGGGTTGGCACAGGGTGTCGGGCTGGATGAAGTGCGGTGGAGGAGATGAGTATATCCGGATGGGGTAAGGCGGCGATGGTTACAGGTGCCTGCCTGTGTAATGCCGGGGTCACGGCCGACGAATTCGACCTCCGCGGTTACGGGGCGGGTCTATATGTCAGCCGTGATGAGATAGGCATGGAAAATGAATCGACTGCTCCGGATCTGCAGGCGGATCGCATCGGGATCCGCTTCACCGAGCGGGTGAGAGGCCATTTGGTGCTGGGTCTGGAAGGCGGGATCGTCGCCGCGGACATGGCAGGGCAGGCCTTGACCGGCGGAATGGACCTGACGGGAAATTTCCTGGGCATGGAGCTGAGCGGTGCCGTCATTGCCGGAAAACGCTGGAATCTTGACTACCGGATGGGGCTGGCCTACCAGACGGCAAGGGATGAATCCGGCAGCCGACGTGTTGAGCTGGATTGGCTGGAGTCGGCGCTATCGATTACCCTCGGTCTCGCTATCAACGACGCGGTATCGATGTATGCCGGTTCGCGCTTCAGGAAGCTTGAGCTCGACCAGCGGGCGAGCGGGGATATCAATGAAACCACGGAATTCTCGGAGCAGGACAGGGTGGACACCCTGGCCGGTGTGGTGCTGGAGGTCGATCCCGGCGGGTTCATCGAGATGTCCGTGCACCGCGGTGCAGGCAACGGTTTCACGCTGGCGTTCAGCAGGGAATACTGAGCGGCGAGCGTCCGCATCGGAATGGTGATTTCAATGGAGGATGACGGGTGATGGCCACCGGCTGTGAAAGCGGTGTATTCCTCGACCGCGGGTCAGTGGGAGGCACGGATGTCGATCTTTCACCGCTGACGGGGGTATTGCCGGAGTGGCATTTGCATGAAATCACGCAGGCGGATGAGGTCGTCGACAGGATTCGCGCCGCGGATGTCGTCGTTACCAACAAGGTTTTGTTGGGTGGGGGTGCATTGGCGCAGGCGCCGAGGCTCAGGCTCATCTGCGTGGCCGCCACGGGTACGAATAACGTCGATCTCGTGGCTGCGGCCCGCCTTGGGATACAGGTTTGCAACGTGCGCGGCTATGCCACTGCTTCCGTCACCCAGCATGTATTCGCGCTGCTGCTCGCGCTGACGACGCGACTGATCGAGTATCGGGACGCCGTCACTGCCGGTCGCTGGCAGAGGAGCGGGCAGTTCTGCCTGCTGGACTATCCCATCGCCGAGATCGCGGGCCGGGTCATGGGGATCGTGGGTTATGGAGAGCTTGGGCAATCGGTTGCCCGCCTGGCGCTGGCGTTTGGGATGCGAGTCATGATCACCGGTCGTCCAGGGATAGAGGCGGACGGGCGTGTGCCTCTGGATGAACTCCTGCGCAAGGCCGACGTTTTGACGCTGCATTGCCCCCTGACACCGCAGACGCGCAACCTGATCGGGGCGCGTGAGCTCGGACTGATGAAGCGCAGCGCCCTCCTGATCAATACCGCGCGCGGCGGCATCGTGGACGAGGCCGCGCTTGCCGATGCCTTGTTGTGTGGCACAATCGCCGGCGCCGGCGTCGATGTGCTCAGCGTGGAGCCGCCTGCTGCGGGCAATCCGCTCCTCGCACAGTCCATCCCGCGTCTGCTGGTGACGCCACATATCGCCTGGGCCAGCCGCGAAGCCAGGCAGCGGCTGCTGGACGAGACAGGGGAGAACATCCGCTGTTTTCTTGCAGGCAGACCGCGCAATCTGATCGGCCAGGTGGACCGGCCGCGCTCCGTATAGCAGAGAGATCACGTGGTGACGCCGCGATTACGCCAAGATTGTATTCGCGTCGTTCCTCATACTGTGACAATCAATTCTTCAATTTGGCTGAACACAATAACTCATTGAGTATTTTTACTATATTTTAGTTGCGGAGGCGGGTTGTCTGTGGTGTTGTAAGGAGGTGTTCGCTGAGCCCCTTGCGGGCATGGAGGTACACAAATGAAGACGATCGCAGACAAGCTTGGAGTAGTGCAGAACCTGGGACTGTTCGACAGGATGATGCGGCTGCTTCTGGTGGCCATTCTCCTGGGCGGACCCGTGGCCCACCTCGCTGCTTACGATGGCATATTCACCTGGTGGCATGGAGTCGCGATGCTGTTGTCAGTGTACACGGGGTTGACCGGCTATCTAGGCTGGGATCCCCTGTACCAACTCGCTGAATACAAGAGCTGCGGGCTGTCAGAGAAGAATCAATGCGGCACCTTGCCGTATCAGGTCGATGCGGTACTGGGCCATCACCCGATCCCGGACGTCGACTATGATCACAGCCTTTCGGGTTCGCATCATTAGTCATCCGTACAGACTATAAGAAGTATCCGAACGCTTCGGCTGATCCCCCGTGCAGCGCTGCACGGGGGATTTTTCGTTGTCCCGAGAAAGCCGGTTTATCGGGCGCGCATTTACAGTCGTTCAACCAGCCAATCCGGAGTGAGCCGGATGAACAGAGAATTCATCACGGTGAACTGTTCGGTGACGAGCAGTACCCCGACCGCGACAAGGAAAGCACCGCTCACTCGCTGCACGACGCGAGCATGCCTGTTCAACCGCCGAATGAACTCCGAGGTACGCGTGATCAGCAGGGCTGTCAGCAGGAACGGCAGCGCGAGTCCCATGGCATATACGAAAGTGAAGAACAAGCCGGCGGACGGCTGTGTGAAGGCCATACTGATCACCGCCCCCAGCAGCGGCCCGATACAAGGTGTCCAGCCGGCGGCGAAGGCGATTCCGATGAGGCCGGATCGGACGTAGCCGGGATTTGCCCCGGGGGCGATTTCCAGCCGCCTCGTCATATTCAGCGCGGGTATCGTGATCAGCCCGAAGGTATGCAGTCCAAAGACGAACACCAGCAGACCGCCGAGCCTGGCAATGGATTCGCTGTACTGATTGAGCGCCTCGCCGAGGTAGGTTGCCGGCAGGCCGAACAGCAGCATGAATATCGCCGTGAAGCCTCCCACGAAGCACAAGGCATGCACGAGTACATGGCCGCGCCTCAGCTCGGCATCCCCTTCGACGGCGTTTCCGGACAGATAGCTTATGTAAACCGGGACCAGCGGCAGCACGCACGGGGAGAGAAAAGACAGGGTTCCGGCGATAAACGCGAGAGGTGTGGTGACGCTGTTTGCATCCATGTCGTGGCCGGTCGGGTCGAATTTGGCAATCCTTACTATTCTATGAGGAAGGGTTGCCCGCAGCCAGCCGTGCCCTTGGATACCATGCGGCCTGCGATAGATGCCGCCGGCTCGCGCGTGAAGCCCCTGCGCTTTTATTTTCCGGACTGAGGCCGAATATTAATCATGTGAATACCTCATGCAAGGAGGTGGATCATGGTGTACGTCTATCCGACCCTGGAAGATATCGGGTTAAGGGTACCCAGGAGTCTCATTGAAACGCGCTACAAGCGCGGCTTCAGGCATGCACTCGAAGGGGGGCAGATCAGCGCTGTCGAGCATCTCAGGCTGTCGTTCCGGGAAGGCTTCCGCGCCGGGAAATGCTACGCACGGGACCTGCGGCGGGCGCGCGGCGTAATGGATTTTCCGCTGCGGGCGCGGATCAGGTTTACTGCCCGGGGATAATCCTCACCCTGCGGAATGGTGGCTCCGCGTGCGCACAGGCGGAGCGGGGCAGCTGTCAGGCTAGAGGTGCAGCCCGCATTCGGTCTTCGGGCTGTTGTTCCAGCGGCCGCTGCGGTCCTTGCCCGCTGCCGTGCAGTGCGTGCATCCGATGGAGGAGTAGCCCTCAGCGACCAGGGGGTGGAACGGCAGGCTGTGTTCCTTGATATAGGCGTCGCGTTGCTCGCGTGTCACGTCGATCAGCGGATAGAACTTGATGATGCCGCCGCGCGACTCGAAGATATCGAGCGTCGAGCGATGGCCGGTCTGCCAGCTCATCAGGCCGGACGCCCACACATCATAGTTGCCCTTGATCGCGTACAGTGGCTCGACCTTGTTGATCGAGCAGCAGAAGTCGGGATCCTTTCTCCAGGTTTCGTCCTTGACGGTGAAGTCATGCTTCCAGTCCTCCGCCCGCACATCCACGACCTTGAGGCGGTATAGATCGGTCAGCTTACGTTTGTATTCCAGGGTCTGCGGGAAGTGGTAGCCGGTGTCGATGAAGAATACCGGCTGGTTCGGCGCAAATCGGGAGAAGATGTGGAGCAGGAAGGCGGAGGTCGCGGCGAAGGAGGAGGTCAGCATGACCTTGCCGGCGTCAAAATCCTTGTAGAGCTCGCTCACGCGCTGTTCAATACTGAGGGACCGGTATTTTTCGTTGAGCGTTTGGATAAGCTCCTGATCAAACTGGCGTTCCATAGTGTTTTGGCGCGTTTCGCCCGGTTGAGCGTCAGTGCTTTCGGGATTAGTCTTGGACGCTAGATTCAGGCTCATCTTGGCTCCTCGTGGCTTGATATAACGCTTGATTATGCCTCGTTGATTCCCAGTTATATAACTGATTTATATGATAGAGGTCAGTTTAATACATTTCAGTTATCTAGTAAATGTCGGCGTCGTTCCATTTGAGTGTCCAGCAACAGGCAGGCCAGCAGGGTCCGGCGGCGCATCCGTAGGTGTAAAAACAGGCGATGGTTACACCGGTCCCAATGCTCTGTACCTGCGGACGCGGCGCCCGCACGCTGGAAGAATTGCTCCTGATGCTGCAATAGCGCCATCTATCAGCAGATCGACATTTGCCGTTACCCCGCGCGGCTTTGCCGATCACATGGAAAGTGAGGCATTCACGCGTCGCATGCAGGAGATCATCGAATCGGTGGCGATGGGGCGAATCGTGCTGATGTGTGCAGAGCGCTTGCCGGAGCGTTGTCATCGCAAGCTCGTGGCCGACTCTCTGCAGTTGCAGGGATGCCGGATCGTCCATCTGATCGAAAACGGTCAGGCGCGGGAACACAGGCTGCGTACGCTCGCGCGCAAAGTCGAGAACGGCGTGGTCTATAATCGGAGTGTGGCCATACCTATTGATCTGGACTGCTGACGGGAGGATCCATGATGCTGAGTCACGGGATGAACAAGTCGTCATTGCCGAGGCCTGAGCAGGCCTTGCCCGGCCGCGCCGAGGCGATGCCGCTGGAGAACCACCACTTCGTCCATGGCCGTCCGCTCAAACCGCCGTTTCCGGCCGGTCTGGAACAAGCCCTGTTCGGCATGGGATGTTTCTGGGGTGCTGAAAAGCGTTTCTGGGCGTGCGGCGGCGTCTACACCACCGCGGTCGGGTATGCCGCAGGATACACGCCGAACCCGACATATCGTGAGGTGTGCTCCGGCCAGACCGGGCACAATGAGGTCGTCCTCGTCGTATATGATCCGCGCGAGATCGCTTTCACCGAGTTGCTGCGGATTTTCTGGGAGAGCCACGACCCCACCCAGGGGATGCGCCAGGGCAACGACGTCGGCACCCAGTATCGTTCCGGCATCTATGTCTATGATGGCGCGCAGCGCCGCGCCGCCGAATACTCGCGTGAACGCTACCGGCAGGCGCTGCAGTCCGCCGGATTCAGTGCAGTGACGACGGAGGTCGTCGACGCGCCCGAGTTTTACTACGCCGAGGACTATCACCAGCAGTATCTGGCGAAGAATCCCGGCGGTTACTGCGGCCTCGGGGGCACGGGCGTCCGCTGTGACGCAGGCTGACGCGCGACGGAACGGTCATGCCGTGCGAACGATGCGCACGGGCTCCCGGCGTGACTTCCGCGGCGAGTTCTTGTATTGTCGTGCAGGCCTTTATTTCCGGGCGCAGTCCGCCACGAAACCTCGTGAGTCCCGTCCGATCCAGTGTTTCAATACCAACCTTGAAGAGTCCTCCTGGAGTCCGAGAAACATGCTAGATCCCTATCTGATTCGCAGCGATATCGATGCAATCGCGCGCAAGCTTGCCCGCCGTGGCGTTACGCTGCCGACGGACAGGCTGGCCGAACTCGAGAACGCCCGCAAGACGACGCAGGTGCGTACGCAGGAATTGCAGCAGGAGCGCAACGCCCGCTCGAAGGCCATCGGCATGGCCAAGGGGAAGGGAGAGGATGCCGCGCCACTCATGGCGGAGATGGGTGCGCTGGGAGATCAGTTACAGGAAGCAGAGCGCCGCCTGGAAGGAATTCAGGCCGAACTCAACGAGGTCTTGCTCGGGATTCCCAATATTCCCCACGACAGCGTGCCGGACGGCGCGGATGAGACGCACAATCTCGAGGTGCGCCGCTGGGGCGAGCCCCCGGCCTTCGACTTCACGCCGCGCGATCATGTCGATATCGGCGCACAACTCGGCCTGCTCGATCTCGAGGCGGCGGCCAGGATCGCCGCGGCGCGTTTCATGACCCTGTCCGGGCCGCTCGCCCGGCTGCACCGCGCGCTGATACAGTTCATGCTCGACCTGCACACGGCGGAACACGGGTATCGGGAGGTATACGTCCCCTATCTGGTCAATGCCGACAGTCTGACCGGCACCGGGCAATTACCGAAATTCGAACAGGATCTGTTCAAGGTACAGCGGCTGGAGACCGGTGACCAGACGACATCCGGGGAGATGCGCGGCGCCGGCAGACCGGTCGATCGCAGTCTTTACCTCATTCCCACCGCCGAGGTTCCGGTGACCAATCTCGCCCGCGGTGTGATCCTCGAAGAGGATGACCTGCCGCGCAAGTATGTCTGTCACACGCCATGCTTCCGGAGCGAGGCGGGATCCTACGGCAAGGACACGCGCGGCCTGATCCGCCAGCACCAGTTCGAGAAGGTCGAGCTGGTGCAGCTGGTGCGGCCCGAAGATTCCTACGAGGCGCTGGAGCACCTGACCGCTCATGCGGAGACCGTGCTCAAGCGCCTGGGACTGCCGTTCCGCACCGTCGCGCTGTGTACCGGCGACATGGGATTCTCGGCGGCCAAGACCTACGACATCGAGGTCTGGCTGCCGGGGCAGCAGCGCTATCGCGAGATCTCTTCCTGCAGTAACTTCGAGGATTTCCAGGCGCGCCGCCTGCAGGCGCGCTGGCGGCGCCCGCAGGCCAGGAAGCCGGAATTGATACATACCCTGAACGGCTCCGGCCTCGCGGTGGGCCGGACGCTGGTCGCGATCATGGAGAATTTCCAGGATGGCGCGGGCAGGATCCACGTCCCGGCGGTGCTGCATCCGTATATGGGCGGCGTCACCGTGATCGGCTGAGCCGGCGTCGTGGACTTCCTCCCGGTCTTCCTGCAGATCCGCGACCGCGATTGTCTGGTGGTCGGAGGCGGTGAGGTCGCGGCGCGCAAGGCCGGCCTGCTCCGCCGCGCCGGCGGGCGCGTCACGGTGATCGCGCCCGGGCTTTGTCCCGAACTTGCGGATCAGGCGGCGCGTGGCGGGATCGCGCACCGCGCGGCAGAGTTTCAGTCCACGGACGTGCATGCCTTCGCCCTGGTCGTGGCGGCAACCGATGACAAGGCGGTGAATGCCGCGGTCTCCGCCGCAGCGCGGTCGCACAACATCCCGCTCAACGTGGTTGATACCCCGGAGTTATGCACGTTCATCTTTCCCTCCATCGTGGATCGTTCGCCGGTGCTGGTTGCGGTCTCCACCGGCGGCGCC
This sequence comes from Gammaproteobacteria bacterium, assembly GCA_016712635.1. Taxonomy (NCBI): domain Bacteria; kingdom Pseudomonadati; phylum Pseudomonadota; class Gammaproteobacteria; species Gammaproteobacteria bacterium. Next base: position 420,149 of record JADJQS010000006.1, read on the forward strand.
TCACCGGTGCTGGCGCGACTGCTGAGGGCCAGGCTGGAGACGATGATACCCGCCGGCTACGGCCGGCTGGCCGAGGTCATGAAGGGTTTCCGCGCGCGCGTCGGCCAGCGCTTCGGCAGCTCCATGGAGCGTCGCCGCTTCTGGGAGCGCGTCCTGCACGGACCCGCGAGCGAGATGGTCTTCGCCGGACGTGAACGGGCAGCCATCGAGTTGATCGAGCAGGCGCTGAGCGCAGACGATGATGGTGCCCTGGTGCGCGGCGAGGTCTACCTGATCGGCGCCGGCCCAGGCGATCCTGACCTGCTGACGTTCAGGGCCTTGCGCCTGATGCAGCAGGCGGATGTAGTGCTGTACGACCGGCTGGTCAGCCCGCAGATCCTGGATATGGTGCGGCGCGAGGCAGAGCGCATCTACGTCGGCAAGAAGCGCGACTATCACGCGGTCAGGCAGGAGGAGATCAACCGCATCCTGGTCGATCTCGCACGGCAGGGCAAGAAGGTAGTCCGCCTGAAGGGTGGCGATCCTTTCGTCTTCGGGCGCGGCGGCGAGGAGATCGCAAGCCTCGCCGAGCAGGGAATTCCATTCCAGATCGTCCCCGGGATCACCGCTGCCAACGGCTGTGCCGCCTACGCGGGCATTCCGCTCACTCATCGCGATTATGCCCAGTCGGTGATATTCGTGACCGGACACACCCGCGACAATACGGTCAGGCTTGACTGGAACAGCCTGATCCAGCCGCAACAGACCCTGGTGATCTACATGGGGCTGACCGGGCTCGACGCGATCTGCCGTGAGCTGATCACGCATGGCATGATGCCCGCGATGCCCGCAGCCTTGATAGAACAGGGAACGACGCAGAGACAGCGTGTCATCACCGCCACGCTGGAAAATCTTCCGGGCATCGTGGCCAGGGAAGACGTGCATGCCCCGACCCTGCTGATCGTCGGCGAGGTGGTGAGATTGCACGAAACCCTGGCCTGGTTTCGTCCCGATTGAGATGCGGGCAGTTGGCTAATACTTAATACCTATTCAGATTAGGCTTTTGTTACCTCCCAGGCATCCCGCGCGGCGGGGCATAATACGGCCGGTCTATTGACCGGGTGCCGTGTTAACCATCGAATCATCTCCTTGCCACCTTCCTGAATATCTCGTAAACAAGCATGACTGTCGGACGAAAAACAGGCATTGCCCTGATCGGCCTGATCGGGGCCGGTTGTCTTGCCGTGCTTGCCGGTCAACAGATATTGCATCCTTCCATGATGGATGGACAGAAGGAGGCCGGCCTCGTAATCCCGGTTTTCCCGGGTGCATCGCTGGTATCGAAACTTCCTGCACAGGGTGAGGCGCGATATCTGTCGTTCGGGAGTTATTCCGAACCCGAAGAAATCCGCCGATTCTTTACCGAAGACCAAAACCTGGGCGTCTGGAGATACACCGGACAGACGGCCGGCACTGGCGGGGTCGTGTTGAGGGACGGCGATGGGCGGCGTCTGATCATCGATGTCAGGATGGCGACGTCCTGCCTCCTGATTTGCCAGCATCAGATCCACTACTGGCTTGCCGCGAAATGATCGTTCCCGTCGCAGCTCACGCCGTGGACATTTGCGGCTGAACCCGGCGGCGGGAAGGCGTAAACTGGACGATACCGGATCGGGTCGTGCGGAGGGGCCATGAGAATCGCCAATGATTGCGCCGTTTCCTTTCAATTCATCCTCAAGGATGCTTCCGGACAGGTCCTGTCCGCCTCAAGCGAAACGGTGCCGCTGAGTTATCTGCATGGCTACGGCCAGATGGTCCCGGGCCTGGAACGTGCCTTGCTGGGTCGCGCAGCCGGCGAGACTCTGCATGTGCGGCTGGCGCCAGAAGATGCCTACGGGTTGCGCGATGAACGCAATCGCGAGATTCTGCCGCGCCAAGATTTCAGTGAGGGCGAGCTCGCGGCGGGGAACCGCGTGTACATCATGGGCACACAGGGGCCGAGACAGGTCACGGTCCTCAGTTATGATGAGCACAGCGTGGTCTGCGATACCAACCATGAACTGGCAGGGATGGCGCTCGAATTCGAGGTCCACATCCTGAGCGTGCGCAAGGCGACGATCCATGAACTCGGCTGCGGCCATGTGCACGATCCCTGAGCCGGCGCAGATGTGTGTTTCCGTTACGATACTGCGACTTCGAACAGGGCTGGTGACGTGCAGATGCTTGATGCCACCCGCTGATCACGACTGCAGTAACGGAACTGTGCGTATAGCCTGACCCTCGCGGCCAATCCTGAACTCTCCAGTGACCGGAACGCTCCGCAGCCCGGGCAAGTCACCCGGGCGGCCAGGCCGGTAGCACTTGATTTTTCATGACCGCCGTCTATGATTAACGATAATTGTTCTTATTATTATCCCCGACGGTTGCGCGAGATCATCCTGTGAACCCTGGCGCCGCCGGTTTCGGTACGTGAGGGAAGATGAGGCGTTATCGAAAATTATTTTTACCACCCGCTCTCGTGGCGTCACTGGCAGTTTTCCTGATGCCGCCTGTGCACGCCGTGTCAGCGGAATCGGCGGCAGGTACGGCTACGCCCTGGGAAGTCATCGACGTAAACATGAAAGAGAGCATGGCCGCCTATCGCAAGGGTGATCGGGAAACAGCCTACCTGCTTGCCGCGACCGCCTATCTTGACGGCTTCGAGCTGCTCGAGGATCGCCTCAAAGACGTGGACTATGATCTCATGAAGACGATCGAGCAGGGGATGGGGCAGCTGCGCGACCTGATGCGTCAGGGCGCTCCGGTGCGTGTCATCGAAAATCAGAACGGATTTGTCCAGAATCTGCTTGCACAGGCGAGGGATGCACTGGGCTCCGCCGGTGAGGGCGCCAGATGATGCTCCTCTCCGGTTCGCGCGGCCTGCTGCTGTCACTGATATGTGCTGTCTTGCTGGTTGCGCCCTGCCATGGCGCCGAACCGCATGGATCTGCGGATGCCGATGCAGGGCTGTGGTTGCTTATCGATGACCATCTGGCCGCGGCGATCGAGGCCTACCGCGCCGGGCGGAAGACCGAGGCGTATACGCTGGCGGTGAGCGCGTATCTTGACGGCTTTGAGCTGGTCGAGACGCGGCTTGACCTGGTGGATCATCAACTGATGAAGTCCATCGAGGCCGCCATGTCCGAATTGAGGCAATCGATCCGCACCGGTGCGGCACCCGGGACGGTGGAGAGCCAGTATGCATCAGTCCGGGTGCTGTTCGACCGGGCGCAGGAGAAACTGCAGCGCGGCGCAGGTCTCGCACCCGCGCTCGCGGCCGCGAGTTCTGGCGCCATCCTGCTGCGCGAGGGCGCCGAGGCGGTGCTGGTCATTGCCGCCCTGATCGCCTTTCTGCGCAAGACCGGACACGAGCGTGCCATTGCCTATATCCACGCGGGCTGGATCAGTGCGCTGCTGCTGGGTATTGCGACGTGGTGGCTGGCATCCGCCGTCATCGAGATCAGCGGCGCCGGTCGTGAGGTGACGGAGGGGGTAGTTGCACTACTGGCGGCGGCCATGCTGATCTACGTCGGTTACTGGTTGCATGACAATATGCACGCAAAGCGGTGGAAAGGCTTTCTGCACGACACGATCGGGGGAGCGCTCAGCGCCGGACAGGTCTGGCTGCTTGCGTTGATTTCGTTTACGGCTGCGTATCGCGAGGTGTTTGAAACGGTGCTCTTCTATCAGGCGCTTGCCCTGGAGGCGGGCCCGGGTTCCGCATTCTATCTGGCTGCCGGCGCAGCGGCGGGACTGATCCTGCTTGCCCTCATTGCGTTGCTGATATTGCATTTCAGCGTGCGACTGCCCCTGCGGATTTTCTTCGGCGTCAATGCGCTGATCCTTGTGGTGCTGTCTCTGGTGATCGCCGGGAAGGGGATCGCCGCGCTGCAGGAGGCCGGCTATGTGCCGGTGGACCGCCTGCCGTTTCCTGAATGGAATGCGGCAGGTCTCTACGCCAATTGGGAAGCGCTGGGCGTGCAGGCCTTCATGCTTGTACTGGTAATTTCCCTGCTGGGACTGTCACGACATCGTAACCGACACGGTATTCCCTAGGAATCCGCGGCGCAACTCAAAAAAAACGCCCCGAGAGGGGCGTAACGATTCCATCCTGGAGTTGTAGTGATGTAGAAGGCACATCCATGTGCCAGGGAGACTTGCTTCAGTTCGATCTGAATGTCACTTCGAGTATGGTCCCGGGCTCTCAGTGCGAGTGGTCGTGAGGCTCTTTCTCATGACCGGGATGCTTGTGCTCATGCCCGCTTAAATCCTTGTCGCTGTGCTTGTGACCATGTCCCGCATCGGCACCGTGGTCATGGGTATGGGCGTGCTCATGTTCGTGTCCGTGCGCGTGTTCATGGGCGTGCTTGTGGGCGTGTTTGGTTCCATCCTTGTGGGCATGATCGTGTTCGTGCTCGTGCTTGTGGTCATGAGCGTGTTCGTGGCTGTGTTTATGGTCACCTTTCATGGCATTTCTCCTTCGCTTATTGTTGCTCGTACTTTCCAAATAATGACTTGCGGTCTGAATGAATCAGCGTTTGTGCTTTTGTAAGAATCGGGCCTTCCTGAGCGGGATCACTCTTCCATCGAAAGAGGACAGAAACGGTCCCTTTCCGGGTTTGGTCTTGAATCCCCCATGCACCGTTGCATCCGCACCATTACATCGTCCGCCCCGACTTTTCGTTGATGTCGGGTCAATCCTGCTGCGGAAAAACCGGCTGAGGAAACCCTTTATAAACATGCTCCTCCATCCTCTCCAGACCACACTCTGATCAATCTTAAGTAAGACTATATAGTAAGCAGTAAGAAGAATACCCCGTGGGTAGGTGAAAAACAAATTTTTTTCCTATGATGTCCCGTATCCAATTATCTTTATAAATTTATTACATATTTCTTTGGGAATTTGTCGAATAAACGCTGGCATGGAGTCAGGTCAGATATCGAGGAGGGCGGATTATTTCCGATGGGAAAAGAGAAGCCCCGCGAGGGCGGGGCTTTGGTGAGCGGTAGGCCAGATTCAGTTGTGCTTACTCGTCATTGTTGAAAACGCCGAGTATCTGCAACAGGCTGAGGAACAGGTTGTAGATGCTCACGTACAGACTTACTGTGGCGAGGATGTAGTTGTCTTCGCCGCCATGGACGAGCTGGCTCGTCTGGTAGAGGATGAGACCGGACATCAGCAGTATGAACATGGCCGACATCGCCAGGCCGACCAGCGGCAGCGAGAACACGATGGCGGCAAGCGAACCCAGAAATGCGACCAGGATGCCGACCATCAGGAACCCGCCAAGGAAACTGAAATCCTTCCGCGTGGTGAGCGCATATGCGGACAGTCCAAGGAAGATTGCGCCGGTGCCGCCGAGCGCCGTCATCACCGTCTCGCCACCGTTCGGGAGACCGAGATAGGCCTGGATGATGGGGCCCAGCGTCAGACCCATGAAGCCGGTCAGGGCGAATACCGCAGCCAGGCCCCAGGCGCTGTTACGCAGCTTGTGGGTCAGGAAAAGCAGTCCGAAGTAACCGACGAGCGTCACGATCAGGCCCGGATGGGGCAGGTTGAGCGCCATCGAAATCCCGGCCGTCGCAGCACTGAACAGCAGCGTCATCGACAACAGCGTATAGGTATTGCGGATGAGCTTGTTTGTGCCCAGTGCCGCCGCATGGGTATGCAGGGCGGTATTTTGCAGGGGATTCATCAGGTTTGGACCTCCGGTTTGGCTGATGTTATTCAATATAGATGCTCGATCGGGCCAATTCAAGACCGCAACCAGTAAGGTTTCCGCTCTTCTTACGTTTATCCGCGCATGCGGGGCAATAGATCAGGCCTGAACTGTCATCCGCGGCGATTTGCTGTAGAATAGCCGCTCGTTTCAAAGCCTTGCACAATCCGTTGGAGTTCGGAGAGGTGGCTGAGCGGCCGAAAGCGGCGGTCTTGAAAACCGTTGAAGGGCAACCTTCCGGGGGTTCGAATCCCTCCCTCTCCGCCATCTCCATACAGGCCGATCCCCTCCGGCCCGTATGCATGGAGCAGAATCACCTGATTTCGAAGGCCGGATCCGATGTGATTCGGCGGCTGGCGCGCGCGAATTGAGGACAACGCCGGTAAACGGCAGTGGCGCGCAGGGCGAATATCCCGCCTTTTCCGCCATACTATTCAGAATATGGGCTTTGACTGCCCGCACATTAACCCTTTCTCGTGTCCTTGTGATGTCCGCACCTCTCGAACGCAGGCCGCTGGCGCTGTTCCTGGCGGGCCCAACCACTACCGGCAAGACCGATCTCGCCGTGGAGATCGCGGCGCGGTTTGCCTGCGACATCATCAGCGTGGACTCGGCCATGATCTATCGCGGCATGGACATAGGGACGGCCAAGCCCGATCGCGACCTGCTGAATATCGCTCCCCACCATCTGATTGATATCTGCGATCCGTCCGAGAGTTATTCCGCCGCGCGATTCCGCGCCGATGCCCTCGAGGTGATTCACGGGGTCCACGCGCAGGGCCGGATTCCGCTGCTGGTCGGCGGCACTATGCTGTATTTCGAGGCGCTCGAACGCGGACTTTCCCGGCTGCCCGGCGCGGATGCCGGAATACGGGATCGGCTGGTGCTGGAGGCTCGTGAACTGGGCTGGGGAGTTCTGCACGAACGGCTGTCCCGCGTCGATCCGGCGGCGGCTATCCGCATACATCCCAACGACCCCCAGCGCATCCAGCGCGCGCTCGAGGTCCATGAGCTGACCGGCCGCGCCATGAGCGAACTGATGGCCGAGCGGGATGCTGAACCGTTTGCCTGTCATGCGGTCAAAATTCACATCGAGGTGAGCGACCGTGTCCAGTTGCACGAGCGGATCGAACGCAGGTTCCGCGACATGATGGCGAAGGGATTGCTGGAGGAAGTCGAATGCCTGCATCGACGCGGCGACCTGCATGCCGGGCTGCCGTCGATCCGGGCCGTGGGCTACCGGCAGCTGTGGCATCATCTGGATGGCGGGTCGACGCGGGAAACCGCCATCGATCAGGCCATTACGGCGACGCGTCAGCTGGCGAAGCGGCAACTCACCTGGTTGCGTTCGGAGCAGTGCGACGCCGGTTTCGACAGTTCTGACTCGAAAATTAGGGAAAAGGTATTGAAATACGTCGATGCGGCCACACATTACTAAGCGCAGGTCAGGTGATACAATATCCCACTGGGGTACCAGGATAGGGATATCACTATGTGGCGTCCTGTCATCGTTCGTAACATCGGATGCTGAGAAGAATACAAACAATAAGGAGAATTAAAATGGCGAAAGGACAGAGTCTGCAAGACCCTTTCCTGAATGCATTGCGCAAAGAGCATGTCCCGGTGTCCATCTATCTGGTCAACGGCATCAAGTTACAGGGACAGGTGGAATCATTCGACCAGTTCGTCGTGCTGCTGAAGAATTCGGTGAGCCAGATGGTCTACAAGCACGCGATTTCCACCATCGTTCCCTCGCGCAATATCAAGACGCCTTTTGCGGATGATTCACAAAGCGGCGGCGATGACTGATTGTCGCGGCAGGGGTTCCTGCGCGCTTGTTTGACAGACCTCAAAGCGGGACGCGGGCGGTACTCGTACATCTGGGTTTGCGCTCCCGGCTCTCATGGGAAGCTGCAGGCAGCTTCGAACAGCTGGCCACCTCGGCAGGCGTCACCCCCGTCGGCGAAATCCGCGGCGTACGTGACAGGCCGGATCCCAAGCTGTTCGTCGGGTCCGGCAAGGCTGATGAAATCCTCGCGACGGTCAAGAATAACAAGGCCGAGGTGGTCCTCTTCAATCACGAGCTCACCCCGGTGCAGGAGCGCAATCTCGAGCGTCACCTGAGCTGCCGGGTCGTCGATCGGACCGGCCTGATCCTGGATATCTTTGCACAGCGCGCCCGCACCTTCGAGGGCAAGCTGCAGGTCGAGCTCGCGCAACTCCAGCATCTCGCGACGCGCCTGGTGCGCGGGTGGTCTCACCTCGAGCGGCAGAAGGGCGGCATCGGCCTGCGCGGTCCGGGCGAAACCCAGCTCGAACTCGACCGTCGCCTGATCGGCCGGCGGATAAAGCAGCTGCACAAGCGCCTTGACAAGGTGCGACGCCACCGTCAGCTGAGCCGCAGCGCCCGCCGCAAGGCGACCGTGCCGGCGGTATCACTGGTGGGATACACCAATACCGGGAAGTCCACGCTGTTCAACCGCCTCACCGGCGCCGGGGTCTACGCGGCGGACCAGCTCTTCGCCACTCTTGATCCCACCCTGCGGCGGCTGGATCTTGCAGGCTTCGGACATGTCGTGCTCGCCGATACAGTTGGCTTCATCAATGACCTGCCCCCGGACCTCATCGCCGCGTTCCGCGCCACGCTGGAGGAGACCCAGGCGGCCGATCTGCTGCTCCATGTGATCGATTCACAGGACGAGGAACACGCGGCGCAGATCTCCGAAGTCAACCAGGTACTGCGGGACATCGGCGCGGGCGATATCCCGCAGATCGAGGTCTATAACAAGATAGATCTCGGGGCGGATCCGGTCGCGCGGATCGACCGCGACGCGGAGGGCATGCCGACACGGGTGTGGCTTTCGGCGCGCGACGGCCGCGGAATCGAGTTGCTGCAGCAGGCGATCCAGGAGCGGTTGCTGTCGCCGTCCGGAGCGGGGGCCGTGCAGGATGCGGCCGCCGGGCCGGCGGCGAGATCACTGCGCGCGCAGGTCAGGCTGGCCCCGGCCGCGGGGCGCATACGCGCCAAGCTGTACGAGTGGAATGTGGTCCGCGACGAACGCGTCACCGAAGGCGGGGAATGGATCATCGAGGTGATATTGAGGCCGGATATGTTAGGATACCTGCAGCGCCAGCCAGGTTGCCGCGTGGTCATCGAGGGAAGACGCGCGAACGCTGAGGAGCTTGCGGGGAGTCTGGCGGCACCATACAATCAGCCACCGTGCAAAACAATACAGATGGACGAATCGTGAACGGAGCTATGAAGTTACCGATGGCATGGAATGAACCGGGGGGATCCAAGGGCAAGGACCCGTGGGGAACCCAGGGAGACAAGCAGGGTCCACCCGACCTGGACGAGATCGTCCGCAAGCTGCAGGACAAGTTCAACGGGCTGTTCGGCGGCAAACGCGCAGGCAAGGGTGGCGGCACGACGGGCCCGGGACGCGTGTCGTCGTTCGGGATCAGCACCATTTTGCTGATCGTGCTGGTCCTGTGGGGCCTGTCAGGCATCTATACGATTCACGAAGGAAACCGCGGCGTGGTGCTGCGCTTCGGCAACTATCACGAGACCACCGAGGCGGGCCTGCACTGGCACCTGCCCTTTCCGGTTGAAACCGTCGACGTGGTGAACGTCGAGGAGATCCGTACCGCCGAGATCGGCTATCGTTCGGGGCTCGGCGGCCAGGGTTCACGCACGATGGCGCGCGAGGCCCTGATGCTGACCCAGGATGAGAACATAATCGACATAAAACTCGCCATCCAGTACAAGGTCAAGGACGCGAAGGATTATCTGTTCAACGTATCCAACCCCGACCTGACCCTGCACCAGTCGGCTGAAAGCGCCCTGCGCGAGACGATCGGCAAGAGCAAGATGGACTTCGTATTGACCGAGGGACGCACCGAGATAGTCATGCGCACCGAGGCGCTCACACAGGAAATCCTCGACCGTTACCAGGCCGGCCTTCTGGTCACCAGCGTCAACATGCAGGACGCGCAGCCGCCGGAGCAGGTACAGGATGCCTTCAACGACGCCGTCAAGGCGCGTGAGGATGAGGAGCGACTGCGGAACGAGGCACAGACCTACTCCAACGACATCATCCCGAAGGCTCGCGGTCAGGCCGCGCGCATGCTGGAAGAGGCCAATGCCTACAAGGCGCAGGTCATCGCAGAGGCGGAGGGCGAGGCGAGCCGCTTCACACAGATTCTCACCGAGTACAAGCAGGCTCCCGAGGTGACGCGCGAGCGCATCTATCTCGACGCGGTCAGTTCGATCATGAGCAACACCAGCAAGGTGGTCATCGATGTCAAGGATGGCAACAATCTGCTCTATCTGCCTCTGGATCGCCTGATCACCCCGGAAGGCAGGCGCGATCTGACCACCGACTCGTCCGGTGAACAGGGGCGCGCCGGAGCCGCTGCGTCCGGAGAAGATCCTTCGGTCGATCGGTCCCGCACGAGTCTGCGCAGCAGGGAGACGCGCTGATGGCACAGAACAAAATGTATATCCTGGTCGCGCTGGTGGCAGTGGCGCTGGGCCTCATGTCCTCCGCGTTCACCGTGAAGGAATGGGAGCGGGCGATCCTGTTTCAATTTGGCGAAGTGGTGCGTACAGATTACAAACCGGGCCTGCACTTCAAGATACCGGTCATCAACAACGTGAGGAAGTTCGACGGCCGCGTCATGACGCTCGACGCCGAACCTGAACGCTACCTCACCGCTGAAAAGAAGAACCTGATCGTCGACGCATTCGTCAAGTGGCGCATCGACGACATCAAGCAGTATTACACCGCCATGGGCGGCGATGCGGAGCGCACCAATCTGCGCCTGTCGCAGATCATCAAGGACGGACTGCGTGCCGAATTCGGCAAACGCACCATCCAGGAAGTGGTCTCCGGGGAACGCAAGGAGGTCATGGAGGTGCTGGCGGTGAACACCGAGGCCCAGGCCAAGAACTTCGGCATCCGCGTCGTTGACGTCCGCATCAAGCGCATCGACCTGCCCGAGGACATCAGTACCTCGGTCTACCGCCGCATGGAGGCCGAGCGTGCGCGCGTGGCCAAGGATCTGCGTTCGCGCGGCGCCGAAGCGGCCGAGCGCATCCGCGCGGATGCGGATCGCCAGCGCACCGTGATTGTGGCCGAGGCCTATCGGGAGTCTGAACAGATGCGCGGCGAGGGCGATGCCAAGGCTTCCGACCTGTACGCCACCGCGTTCAAGCGCGATCCGGAGTTCTTCTCGTTTTACCGCAGCATCAACGCCTACCGCGATTCGTTCAAGGACAAGGGGGATGTGCTGCTGATAGAGCCGGACAGCGACTTCTTCAAATACTTCAAGGACTCGAAGGGGAAGTAGCGCCATCGCCTGACGCGGGCATGGGCGAGTCAGGGATTTCCGGACAACGGGGAACGGGCGGACTCGATGTGGCAGGATGTGGCCGGTGCGGTTGCCCTGATCCTGGTGATAGAGGGCATTCTGCCGTTCATCAACCCGGCGGCGACGCGGCGCGCCCTGCTGACGCTGGCGAGAATGGATGACCATGCCTTGCGTTTTGCGGGCCTCACCTGCATGCTCGCGGGCGTGATCATACTGTACCTCATAAGGTGAGTTCTATACCTCATCAGGTGAGTTGCCGCCGGAGGCGGGCGGGCCGAATGCCGCCGCCGTTCACTGACTTGTTCACAGATCGCGCATGAAAGAATCCCGCCTGGAAGCCGCCGCCAACCGCTGGGTCCTCCCCGACGGGGTGGATGAATATCTGCCGCCGGAGGCGGAGGCGCTGGAACGGTTGCGCCGCGAACTGCTCGACATGCTCCGCGGCTGGGGCTACGAGCTTGTCATCCCGCCGCTGATCGAATATCTGGAATCGCTGCTCGTAGGCGCCGGCCACGATCTCGAACTCGAGACCTTCAAGCTCATCGACCAGGCCACCGGGCGGTTGCTCGGTGTGCGCGCCGACATGACGCCGCAGGCGGCGCGGATCGACGCCCACCAGCTGATGCGCAACACCCCGGTCCGCCTGTGCTACCTGGACTCGGTCCTGCACACGCGCCGCAACGGCTTCGCCAGTTCGCGTAATCCACTTCAGCTCGGCGCCGAACTCTACGGCCACGCCGGCATCGAGAGTGACATCGAGATGCTGCGCCTGATGGTGCGCTGTCTGCGGGTCGCGGGACTCACGTCGTTTTACGTCGACATCGGCCATGTCGGCATCTTTCGCGCGCTGGCGCGCGAGGCCGGACTGGAGGAGGGGCGCGAAGCGACCCTGTTCGACGCCCTCCAGCGCAAGGCCAAGCCGGAAATCGAGGCGTTCCTCGCCGATGGCACCATCACAGACCGCCACCGCCGCATGCTGACCGCGCTGGTCGACTTGAACGGCCACACCGACGTCCTCGACGAGGCGCGCGCGACGTTCAAGTCCGCGGGCCGGGACGTGCACCTCGCGCTGGACAACCTGCAGCAGATGGCGGCCGCGGCGCAATGCCAGTTCGCGAGCATCAATCTGCACTATGATCTCGCCGAACTGCGTGGCTACCGCTACCAGTCCGGAGTGGTCTTCGCAGCCTTCGCCTCCGGCTTTGGCCAGGAGATCGCGCGCGGCGGGCGGTATGACGAGATCGGCCGCCTATTCGGCCGCACCCGGCCCGCCACCGGCTTCAGCACCGACCTCAAGACCCTGCTGGCGCTGTCCCCCGGCGTGAACGGACCGAAGCAGGCGATCCTGTCGCCCCCGTGGAGCGATGACGACGAATTGCGCAAGCTGATACGCAGTCTGCGCGCCGAAGGCGAGCGGGTCATCTACACCCTGCCGGGACAGTCCCTGGACCTGGTCGAAATGGGCTGCGACCGGGTGATCGAGCGCCGCGACGGCCGCTGGACGGTGGTTGCGGCCGGCGCGCCGCCGGTATAAGGTACGCACCGGCGCAACAGGGGTATTTGCCAGACGATACGGGCGGGGCAAATGGGGAAGAAGGTTGTCATCATAGGCAGTCAGTGGGGCGACGAGGGCAAGGGCAAGATCGTCGACCTGCTCACCGAACAAGTGAACGCGGTCGTCCGTTTTCAGGGCGGGCACAACGCCGGCCATACCCTGGTGATCAACGGCAAGAAGACCGTGCTGCATCTGATACCCTCCGGCATCCTGCACGAAAAGGTCGAATGCATCATCGGCAACGGGGTGGTGCTGTCGCCGAGCGCCCTGATCGAGGAGCTCGACATGCTCGAGCAGCAGGGCGTGCAATACGCCGGTCGCCTCAAGATCAGCGGGGCGTGCCCGCTCATACTTCCGTGCCACGTCGCGCTTGATCGCGCGCGCGAGGCGGCGCGTGGGTCGAAGGCCATCGGTACCACCGGGCGCGGCATCGGTCCGGCCTACGAGGACAAGGTGGCGCGGCGCAGCGTGCGCCTGAGCGACCTGTTCCACCGCGAGCTGTTCGCCGCCAAGCTCGGCGAGATGCTCGATTACCACAATTTCATCCTGCAGAACTACTACAAGGCCGACCCGGTCGATTTCCAGAAGGTGCTCGACCAGACACTGGCCCTGCAGGAAAGGCTGGAACCGCTGGTCGCCGATGTGACCGAACTGATGTACCGTTACAAGCGCGATGACGCGAGCATCCTGTTCGAAGGGGCGCAGGGGACGATGCTCGACATCGACCACGGCACCTATCCCTACGTCACCTCCTCCAATACCGTGGCCGGGGGCGCCTCCACCGGCAGCGGCATGGGGCCGCTCGCCTTCGACAGCGTTCTCGGCATCACAAAGTCCTACACCACGCGGGTAGGGTCGGGTCCGTTCCCGACCGAGCTTTCCGACGCCGTCGGCATGCATCTTGCGAGCCGCGGCCACGAATTCGGTTCCACCACCGGGCGGCCGCGCCGCTGCGGCTGGTTCGATGCGGTCGCGCTGCGCCGCGCGGTGCAGTTGAACAGCCTCAGCAGCCTGTGCGTCACCAAACTCGACGTTCTCGACGGCCTCGACACCATCCGCATCTGCAACGAATACCGCTACAAGGGCGCCGGTGCGGAAAAGCGAAAGGCCGCCATGATGTCGCCTGGCAGCGCCTCCACCCTCGACGAGTGCGAGCCGGTATATGTAGATATGCCGGGCTGGAAACAGCCTACCACCGGGGTACGGAGCTACGGCGATCTGCCCGCGCAGGCGCGTGACTACCTGAAGCGCATCGAGGATCTGGTCGAGACGCCAATCGATATAATTTCCACCGGCCCCGACCGCAACGAGACCATTGTCCTGAGACACCCCTTCGCCTGACCGGCGCCGAACAACGCATAGTGCGCGGGTATTCCATGTCTCTGCGCGTTGTACCCCGCATTAATCGATCATAGTCCGCAGACATAACCCCTGCGTCAGTTTTTCGCGCGTCTGCCACATCTGTGCCGCAGCGAGTGTTGCATTAAGTACGGCCGCCGTGCATAATGCGAATCCTTCTCATTAATGTTATTGTTATGCAGGGGATCTTTCATTGAGTACCGTTGATGCATGCCGGCCGGGATTCCGGTCCGGCCTTCGATCAGTATTGCGCAGAGGCGCCGTATCGGGGCCGCGGCATCAATTCGGCTGCGCCAGCGGGTTCGGTCGCGATGCGTGATACCGAACGGACTTTGTCATCCTCCAGGGCTGCCGGACCGAAGCCGGTCGAGCCGCGCTCGATCGAGAGCGGTGAGCTCCTCGGTGCATCGAGCCAGGTGTTCATACTTCACGCGGGCCATGTATACACGCTGCGCCGGATCAAGGAGAACAAATTGATACTTACCAAGTGATGCGACCGAGCAAGACAAGATAAACAGCAAGCATGTTCATCACCAGCCAGCCACCCAGGGCATACGTCCCAGGCAGTCAGCCATGATGATAATTAAATCCATCAAAGGAGACTGCACCGATGCATGCCTTACCCGATCACCTGAAAGCCCTGCGCCCTCTCGTGCGCGCCGTCCGGATCTCCCAGACCCTGGCAGGCGCCAGGACGGAGGCGGTGGATGACCGCCTGTCTCGCAGGGCCACACCGGCCCGGATGCTCCCGCTGGCAGCCATGATGATGGCCGGGTTGTCGTTCAACGCCGCTGCCGATGACGCCACAAACAGCGCCGAAGGCGGCGTACAGCTGCCGGAGGTCAACGTGAGCGCCGACGCGGAGGTATCGCAGGACGGCTATCAGGCAACCACAACGCGCGTCGGCAGGACACCGCAGAATCCGCACGAGGTTCCCCAGGCCGTGACCACGGTGACGCGGACGCTGATGGATGAACAGAAGGCCGGCTCCCTGCGCGAGGCCTTGCGCAACGTCTCCGGCCTTACCTTCAATGCGGCGGAGGGCGGCCGTGCCGGGGATAATATGATGCTGCGCGGATTCTACACCTACGGTGACATGTACCTGGACGGCATGCGCGACACCGCCCAGTACAACCGCGAGATCTTCAATCTCGAGCAGATCGACGTGCTGCGCGGCGCCGGCGCCATGCTGTTCGGGCGCGGCCAGGCCGGCGGCGTGATCAACCAGGTGAGCAAGGTTCCGTATCTCGCCGACCGTAACAGCGTCGGCGCCAGCGTGGGCACCGATGATTATCGGCAGTTGACCGGCGACTTCAACAAGCGACTCGGCGACACCATGGCGCTGAGGGTGAACCTGATGACGCGCGACGAGGGCAGCTGGCGTTCCAATCCGGCCAACGGGGACGAGCCCGAGATCCACCGCGACGGCGTTGCCGGCAGCTTCGGTTATGGGCTCGGCACCGCCAACGAGTTCATCATCAGCCATGTACGCACGGAAACCGACGACATCCCGGACTACGGATTTCCCTTCGATGCGACCACGCGTGGGCCGACCGAAAACTTTGAACCCGACACCTACTGGGGCACAGACCTGAACTTCGACGAAAGCGAAACGAACGTCTCGACCGCGACCTACACGCACCGGTTCTCCTCCGACACTGCGTGGCGCACCCAGCTGCGCAAGGGCGATTACGAGCGCAGCTACTGGGCGCGTACGCCCAGCGCAACGCAGGCACCGAACGCAGAGGGCATCGTTCTCGGCGGTGGCGGCAATCCCAATGCCGGGCCGACCCGCATGATGGACTACGAGACCCTGGCCCTGCAGTCGGACTTCAACAGCGCCTTCGAGGCCTGGGGCATGCCGCACCAGTACGTGGTGGGCGTCGAATACCTCAACGAGGACAGCTTCCGCTCCGCGCTGGAGAACCTGGGCGGGACCACTGTCGGCGATCCGCCGTTCTTCCGCCCATACGTCGGCACGACGACGGGCAATCCGGTCGAGTTCGATTCCGATTCTTACGCCATCTTCGGACAGGATACGGTGGAATTCATCCCGCGCTGGAAGGCCACCCTGGGCGCGCGTCGCGACTACATGGACGCCGAGTTCTCCAGCGACACCTCGCCGCGCCTGAAGTACGGCGAATGGAGCACACGCGCCGCGCTCTCCTTCCATCCGACGGACGAGACGCACTACTACCTGAGCCGCAGCGATTCCTTCAGCCCGACCGCGGACCTCTACCAGCTCACCGTCGAGCCCCTGCCGCCAGAACGCAGCCAGGTACTGGAGCTGGGCGGGAAGTGGCTGCTCCAGGGCGGCGACCTGGCGCTGCGCGCCGCGGTCTACCGCGCCGAGAAGGAATGGGAGCGCAACAACGATCTCGAGGCCACGGCGGCCATCCTGACCAGGGAACGCCGCACCGACGGGCTCGAGCTGGAAGCCGCCGGGCGCATCACCGCGCAGTGGGATATCTTCGCCGGCGTGGCGTTCATGGACGCGGAAATCCTGGAGGTCGCCGAGAATGTCAACGCGAATACCGGTGTGATCACCAGCGCGAACCCCGAGTACAAGGGCAAGCGCGCCCGCAATACGCCTCCCTATACCGCCAACGTGTGGTCGACCTACAGGCTTGCCGGCGGCTGGAAGGTCGGCGGCGGGGCCGAGGCGAAGGGCGATCGTTACGGCTACAACCCGAGCGGCGCGGGCGCGATCCCGACCCTGCCCGGCGGGACGGCGTTCCGTCCCAACACGGCCCCGTCCTATGTGCGCTGGGATGCCCTCGTCTCCTATGAACGGCCGACGTGGGAGGTGATGCTGAACATTCAGAACCTGCTCGACGACGTCTGGTACGACTCGGTGTATGACAACGGCACGTTTACGATCCCGGGGACAGGCCGCAGATTCATCCTCTCCGGGGAATACAAGTTCTGAGCATGAACGGGACGCGAGTCGATCACCGCCGGGGGAGGCGTCGATGCTGATCACCATCGACGACGTGCTGACCCCGGCTGAGCTGGCGACCGTGAAAGACAGACTGGAACGGTCCGTCTGGGCCGGCGGCGAGATCACCGCCGGGACCCAGGCGGCCCTGTCCAAGAACAACCGGCAGTTGCCGGAGGATGCCGAGCATCTGCCGGCGCTGCGCCGGATCGTGCTCGGCGCCTTGCAGCGCAACCCGCTGTTTTTCACTGCAGCGCTGCCGGCCCGGATCCTGCCACCCTTTTTCAACCGCTACGAGGGCGACCAGAACTACTACGGGAACCACGTCGACGGCGCCATGCGAATCCTGCCTGAAGGCGGTTACCTGCGCGCCGACGTGTCCGCCACGCTGTTTCTGTCGGAGCCGGAAGAGTACGAAGGCGGAGTGCTTGCCATCGAGGATACCTTCGGCAACCGGGAGGTCAAGTTCAGGGCGGGCAGCATGGTGGTCTATCCCTCCAGTTCCGTGCATCAGGTGACGCCGGTCACGCGCGGCCGGCGCATCGCCTGTTTCATGTTCATCCAGAGCATGGTGCGCGACGCGGGCCGGCGCCGCCTGCTGTACGACATGGACATGGCCCTGTTGCAACTGCGACAGGCGCACGGAGAAACGGCCCCGGTGGTGCGCCTGACGGGCGTCTACCATAATCTGCTGCGGCATTGGGCGGAGGGCTGAGATGAAACCGGAATTGAGGGCGCACGCGCCGCCCGCTGGCGGGGTGCCGGCGCCGCATCCGCAACCCCGCGCAACGGCGGCGGGCGAGACCGGAAGCGTGCGGCGCGCGCACCTGGAGGCGATCCCGCGCGAGATCGCCGCCGTCGCCGACTACGTCCCGTTCGCGCGCGAGCGACTGGATGACAACGCCTGGGCCTATATCTCGGGCGGTGCGGCGGATGAACCGACCCTGCGCTGGAACCGGGAATCCTTTGACCGCCTGCGCCTCAAGCCGCGCGTGCTTGTCCCGGTGGCGGGCGGACATACGCGGACCTCGCTGTTCGGTGTCGAATACCCTCATCCCATGCTGCTGGCGCCGGTGGCCTATCAGCGCCTCGCTCACCATGAGGGCGAGCGCGCGGTGGTGCAGGCAGCGGCGGCCATGGATACGGCCATGGTGGTAAGCACCCTGTCCAGTGTCCGGCTGGAGGATATCGCCGGTGCCGCGCCCGCGATGCTTTGGTTCCAGCTGTACATGCAACCCGACCGCGCCTTCACCCGCGCCCTGGTGGAACGCGCCGAAGCCTGCGGCTGCCGCGTGCTGGTAGTGACCGTGGATGCGCCGATCAACGGCATCCGCAACCGCGAGCAACGGGCCGGTTTCCGCCTGCCGCCGGATGTCGTCGCGCTGAACCTGCAGGGCATGGCGACTGTGCCGGAGCGACAGCTCGCACCGGATCAGAGCCAGGTCTTCGACGGACTGATGGCGCACGCACCTGCCTGGGCAGACCTGGAATGGCTGCGCGGCATCACCAGGCTGCCCATCGTCATCAAGGGGATCCTGGCGCCGGAAGACGCGCTGCGTGCGGCGGACATCGGGGCCGACGGCGTGGTGGTTTCCAACCATGGTGGACGGACGCTGGACTCATTGCCCACCGCCATCGATGCCTTGCCCGCGATCGCCGAGGCGGCGGCTGGCCGCCTGACCCTGCTGCTGGACGGCGGCATATGCCGCGGCACCGATGTGCTCAAGGCCCTGGCCCTGGGCGCGAGCGCGGTGATGATCGGGCGGTCGTATGTCTACGCACTGGCCGCCGCCGGACCCCTGGGGGTCGCGCATGTCATCCGTATCCTCCGCGACGAGCTGGAAGCCGCCATGGCCCTGACGGGGTGCGCGACGATCAGGGATATCAGTCGCCGGGTGCTTTTCGACGACAGTGCCGCCCGGCGGGATTCTTCGGTTTCTGTTTCCGGATGATCTTCATGCGGAGTCTTGTGTCGAGCAATATCAGCCTGTTGTCCGCGCTCCCTGTCGATGCCGGGATGGTGGGGAAAGGGAGAGGCGTGCTGACGGCGGATCGCCTGGGTCCGTTGGCGGGCGTCATCGCCGCGCATCTCGCGCTGCTGTTCTGGGCCAATTCCGTGATGATGCACGAGGCGTCGATGTCGACATCCTCGGCCCCGGTCGTGACGGGCGTCCTGCTGGCCCCGCCCGCCCCCGAGCCGGTGGTCGAGCCACCCAAACCACTGCCGATGAAGCGCCCGGTGCCCAGAGAACCGGAGCCGGTGCCGCCGGAAGAACCCCTCGTCGATATCCCGATCGTTCCTCCCGATGAGCTCGCGAGCGAGGAGGTGATCACCCAGGCCGCGCCCGCCCCGGCTCCGCCCGAGGAGGGCGAGCCCGAACCGGAGGCGCCCCGGGTGATCCCGCCGCGCATCGATGCCAGTCAGCTCGACAATCCTGCGCCCACCTATCCCGCGCGGTCGCGCCAGCTGCGGGAGCAGGGCCGGGTACTGCTGGACGTCTATATCCTCCCGGACGGCAGCGTGGGCGAGATCCGTCTGAGGGCGTCCAGCGGATTCCAGCGGCTGGATCGCTCCGCGCTGGAGACGGTGAAGCTGTGGCGTTATGTTCCGGCCATGCGTGGTGGCCAGCCGATTCCCTATTGGTACGTGCAGCCTATCAATTTTTTACTGCGCTAGGAGAGCGGGGCGCGGACGGTGGATTTTTGACTGGATAGCTATTTAACGAGGACGCTGAAACATGACGAGTAACTCATACGATATGGCCGCCCTCTGGTCACAGGGCGATTTTGTCATCAAGGGCATCGTGGTCCTGCTCCTGACAATGTCCGTCGCGAGCTGGTATGTGATCGTGACCCGTGCCTGGCGCCTGATGAAGCTGCGCCGCGCCTCGCGTGCCGCCGCGGATTTCTGGCACGCGCAAAGCTTCGGCGAGGGGATGCACATCCTCGACGCATACGGCAGGGAGAATCCGTTTCACCGCCTGGCTGATGAGGGCAAGGCGGCGGTGGATCATCACGCGATGAACCGGACGGACCTGCACGGCCAGATGAGCCTGGCCGAATGGCTGACCTCCAGCCTGCGCGGCAGCATCGACGAATCGATCGAGCGCATGCAGCACGGCCTGTTCATCCTCGCCTCGGTCGGCTCCACCGCGCCCTTCGTCGGCCTGTTCGGGACCGTGTGGGGGATCTACCATGCGCTGGTCAGCATCGGCAGCTCGGGCCAGGTCGGCATCGAAAAGGTGGCCGGGCCCGTGGGCGAGGCGCTGATCATGACCGCGCTCGGACTGGCCGTCGCCATCCCCGCCGTGCTGGCGTACAACGCGCTGATCCGCGGCAACAAGACGATGCAGAGCCGTCTCAACCGCTTCGCCCATCAGCTGCATGCCTATTTCATCACCGGCACGCCGATCTCCCGCAACGGGACCGCGGGCGCGGCGAAGCCGGCGGTGAGCGCCGTCGCGGGGGCGCGCTGACATGGCATTCGGGAGTGATTTCGACGACGGCGAAGACGTAATGAACGAGATCAACATGACGCCGCTGGTGGACGTCATGCTGGTGCTGCTGATCATCTTCATCATCGCGATACCCGTGCTGACGAATGCCGTGAAGCTGGATCTGCCGCGCGCGCAGGCCAATCCCGACGAGGTGAAGCCGGAACGCGTCACGCTTTCCGTTTCGGCCGACGGCGTGGTGCACTGGAATGACGCGGCCGTGGGTGAGGGTGAGCTCCAGTCGCTGCTCGACCAGGCCGCCGCCCGGCAGCCGCAGCCGGAGATTGCGATCCGCGGCGATCGCACGACCGACTATGAGCATGTCATCCAGGTGATGGCCGCCGCGCAGCGCGCCGGAATCCTGAAGCTGGGATTCGTGACAGTGCCGGGCGGGAGTTAGGCGTACCGACGGGAGACAGGCCGCGTGCCGTCTCCAGTCGCACCCGCCGATACGTTAATATTTCTTCATCATATTCAAATATATGAATACATTTTATTGGCCTGTCCGATGTTTTTTCGCAATTCGTGCCTATAATGACGGCGTTTGATGGCCCTGCGGTTCATTCAGGCTGCCGCGATCATCAGGCAAGGGTCAACCGACAGCGCCGGGTTCGGTCAACATGGGGCCGGCATCATGACGGTTGGGTCAGTAACAAATGTTCGTCATCACGCTGTGGTGACGGACGGAGGCTGGAAATTTGTGAGCAACAATGTCAATGAGTCACGCCGCGACTTCCTCAGGAAGTCCGCGTATGTGGCTCCGGTAATTTTGTCGATGTATGCAGCACCATCTCTTGCCGGCACGGGCTCTCCCAAGAAACCTCATGACGATAACAACGGCAAGGGCCATACGACGCTTCGACACCAGAAGCACAAGCATCTCAGCTTTTTTCAGGCTTTCCGCGCGGCAGTGCGTAAAGCGTTCACCTGAGTCACTGCTGCCGCTTTAACCAGCATCAACCTTTGGAAAAGGGCCCGTATTTCGGGCCCTTTTTTTATTGGAGGCTTCAACCGGCATATTGTCGACCTGAACCGCGTTCGTGCGCCGGCACCTGAAGTCTGTGCCTCCCGCTGCAGGGCTGGACCCGTCACGGCGATGGAACGGAGGATTTATTTTCCGCGATGGCGTGAAGACACGGACCGCGCTGAATCCGGCGCGATCGAGGGAGGAATCCGTGCAGCCGGAGATATGCCTGGCCCGTGTCCGCCGTAAAGGCGGACGCGTGAGCAGCCTGACTGCAGGGGACTTTATTGAATTGGTGCCGAGGAGAGGACTTGAACCTCCACGGGGTTGCCCCCGCTAGCACCTGAAGCTAGTGCGTCTACCAATTTCGCCACCTCGGCTTATTCCGCGGCCGGAACCTTGACGCTGCGGCCGCGAAACTGCGCAACTTTACCCAGACAATGTCATAATGTCAAACCGCGGCATGTCGCCAAGCGGTGATAAGTCGTTATTATAATAAGCACAACCATGACAAAACAGTCCTCCAAAATCGATCCCCACGCGGCCCGCGAGGCCCGTAAATACGAACTCCCGATCAAGAGCCGGGAATTCATCCTTGAGCACCTGCAGGGGCGCGAGACGCTGCTCAGCCTGGAACAGCTCGCGCGCGAGCTCGGCCTCACCGACGAGACCGGCATCGAGGCCCTGCGCAAGCGCCTGAACGCCATGGAGCGCGACGGCCAGCTGGTGCGCAACCGCCGCGGGCGCTACGGCGTCGCCAGCAAGATGAACGTGGTGCGCGGCCGCGTCATCGGCCATCAGGACGGATTTGGTTTCCTGGTGCCGGACGACGGCAGCGACGACCTGTTCCTGTCCGCCAAGCAGCTGCGCTCGGTGATGCACGGTGACCGCGTCATCGCCAAGGTTATCGGCGTCGATCGCCGCGGGCGCCGCGAGGGCGCCCTGGTCGAGGTGCTGGAACGCAATACCCAGGAGGTCGTCGGGCGTTATTACAGCGAGGGCGGTCTCGGCTTCGTGGTCTCCAGCAACAAGCGCATCAGCCAGGAGATCGTCATCCCGCCGGACCAGCGCGGCGGGGCGAACGAGGGCCAGATCGTGGTGGCCGCCCTCACCGAGCAGCCGAGCCAGCATTCCCAGCCGGTCGGCCGCGTCGTCGAGGTGCTGGGCGACCGCATGGCGCCCGGCATGGAGATCGAAATCGCCATCCGTACCCATGAGCTGCCCGACCGCTGGCCGGACGAAGTCGAGAAAGAGGCGGCCGTCTTCCCCGAATCGGTACCGTCGAGTTCCGTATACGGGCGTGAGGACCTGCGCCTGTATCCCCTTGTCACCATCGACGGGGAGGACGCGCGCGACTTCGACGATGCGGTCTATTGCGAGCGCAGCGGCCGCGGCTGGCGCCTGATCGTGGCGATCGCCGACGTCTCGCACTATGTGCGTCCCGACAGCGCGCTCGACAGGGAGGCGCTCAATCGCGGCAACTCGGTGTATTTTCCGGAACGCGTGCTCCCGATGCTGCCGGAGGCGCTGTCCAACCATCTGTGTTCGCTGCGTCCGAAGGTGGACCGCCTGTGCATGGCCTGCGAACTGACCGTCACCCAGGCCGGCCGCGTCACCGGTTACCGCTTCTTCGAGGCGGTGATGTGCTCGCACGCGCGCCTGACCTACAATGAAGTGGCGGCCATGCTGATCGACGGCAACCCGCAGCTCATCGACACCCACAAGGAGCTGCTGCCGCACCTGCAGAACCTGCACCAGCTGTACCAGGCGCTGCTCAAGGAGCGTGAAAAACGCGGCGCCATCGACTTCGATTCCAAGGAGACGCGCATCATCTTCGGTGAGCGGCGCAAGATCAGCAAGATCGTGCCGCTGGTGCGCAACGATGCCCACCGCATGATCGAGGAATGCATGATCGCGGCGAATGTCGCGGCGGCGTCCTATCTGCTCGAACAGAACATTGCGATTATTTTCCGCACCCATCCGCAGCCCGACCAGCAGAAACTCGAGGATTTGCGCGGCTTCCTGCGCGAACTCGGCATCAAGCTCGCCGGCGGCGAGCAGCCGCGGGCGCGCGATTACGCGCGCCTGATGGTCGAAGTGGCCGGCCGCCCCGACCGCCGCCTGATCGATACGGTGCTGCTGCGCAGCCTGCCGCAGGCGATGTACACGGCGGAAAACATCGGGCACTTCGGCCTGGCGCTCGATGCCTACACCCATTTCACCTCGCCGATCCGGCGCTACCCGGATCTGCTGGTGCATCGCGCCATCCGCCACGCCCTGAGCGGACAGCCGGCGGGTGACTTCAGCTACAGCACCTCAGATATGCAGACGCTGGGCGATCACTGTTCCATGACCGAGCGTCGCGCCGACGAGGCCACGCGCGACGCCGTTGACTGGCTCAAGTGCGAGTTCGTCATGAGCGAGATCGGCAAGGTATTCAACGGCATCATCACCGGCGTGACGAGCTTCGGCCTGTTCGTCGAGCTGGACGACATCTACGTGCAGGGTCTGGTGCACGTCACCACGCTGGGCGACGACTACTACCAGTTCGATCCGGTCAAGCACCTGCTCTACGGCGAGCGCAGCGGTGTCACCTACCGCCTGGCCGACAAGATCGAGGTGAAGGTGGTGCGGGTCGATCTCGACGAGCGTTCCATCGACTTCGTGCTCGCCGAACAGCGCCCCGCGCGGAAATCCGCGCCGCGCGCGGGCAAGAAGGGCAGCAGCCGTACCGGCAGCAAGCCGGCGCGGCGCAAATCGCGCTGAGTGGTGTGAACGGCAAGGCCGGGGAAGGGGCGCTCTACGGCATCCATGCCGTGCTCGGGGTGCTGAAACAGCGTCCGGGGGTGATCCATGCCCTGTGGCTCTCGCAGGAGGCGCGCAATCCGCGACTGGACGAGATCCGGACGCTGGCCCTGCAGCACCGCATCCCGCTCAAGACGGTCACCCCCGATGAGCTCAACCGCCGTGCCGCGGGCGAACGCCATCAGGATGTGCTCGCCCTGTTCGACCCGGCCGGCATCGTCTTTTCCGAGCATGACCTTGACGCGCTGCTGGCGCAGGCCGGTCCCAATCCCTTGCTGCTGGTGCTCGACGGCGTGCAGGACCCGCACAACCTCGGCGCCTGCCTGCGCACCGCTGACGCCGCCGGCGCGCATGCGGTGATCATCCCCAGGGACCGCGCCGTCGGCATTACCCCGGTGGTGTGCAAGGTGGCGAGCGGCGCGGTCGGGCATATCCCCCTCGTCCAGGTCACGAACCTCGCGCGAACCCTGCGCGGCCTGCGCGATGCCGGCATCTGGCTGGTGGGTACGGACATGGCCGGCGAGACTCCGCTGCACCGGTCCGACCTCAACCGCCCGCTGGCCCTGATCCTGGGGGCGGAGGAGAAGGGGCTGCGCCGCCTGACGCGCGAGGCCTGCGACTGGCTGGTCTCCATCCCCATGGCCGGCGCGGTTGAGAGCCTCAACGTCTCGGTGGCCGCCGGCATCTGCCTGTTCGAGGCCCGCCGCCAGCGCCTGTCCGCCGAGGTAAGCAAATGATTTGTCCGTAATTGCGCGCCGGACACGATTCCACTACAATACCCCGCCTGTAGCCCCGGTTACACAAACAATTCGATCCACTCCTTGCCTTACCGCCGCGTGCGGAAGGCTGCCAACCCGTAAGGAGCGCTATGAGACATTACGAAATCGTCTTTCTGGTCCACCCTGACCAGAGTGAACAGGTGCCCGCCATGATCGAGCGTTACCGCTCGACCATAGAATCCAGCGGCGGCAAGATCCACCGCCTGGAAGACTGGGGCCGGCGCCAGCTCGCCTACCCGATCGACAAGATCCACAAGGCCCACTACGTTCTGATGAACGTCGAGGTGGGCAAGCCTACGCTCGACGAGCTCACCAGCGCGTTCCGTTTCAACGACGCGGTCATCCGCAATCTGGTGATCCAGCGTGACGAGGCGGTCACCGATGCATCGCCGCTGATCAAGCTCGCCGGCAAGGAAGATGGCGCGGAGTCCCACGCACGCAGTGCGAGACCGGCCGCCTGAGGACCGCCCGTCCGCGGCGCTGACGGCCGCGGAGAACCGGGTGGTGCTGGAGGGCGAAGTTTTCCGGGCGCCTGAGACGCGATTCACTCCCGCCCGGATCCCGCTTACCCGCTTCACCCTCGAGCACCGCTCGCGCCAGACCGCCGGAGGCATTCAGCGCGAGGCGCGCCTGCGGCTGGTGGTGGTGGCCTCCGGCATGGAACTGAGCCGCGCCGCCGCGGGTTTGCACCCGGGCGACCGGGTGCGGGTCGAGGGTTTCCTCGCCCGCGGCAGCTACCAGGCGGGGGACCAGGAGCTTGCCCTGCAGGCTGACGTGCTCCGGTGTCTGTAGCGGGGAGATGACGATGGACAGGATGTGGGTTTCAACCAACTTTGCATGATGAGGACAGGAACATGAGAGATTCGAATCCGAGAGACCGTGATCGTGGCGAGCGCGGTGACCGCGACAGTCGCGGCGGCCGCGGCGGCGGCAGCCAGTTCCGCCGCAAGAAGTTCTGCCGTTTTACCGTGGAAGGCATCAAGGAAATCGATTACAAGGATGTGCAGCTGCTGAAGAACTACGTGCTGGACACCGGTAAAATCGTGCCCAGCCGCATCACCGGCACCAGCGCCAAGTACCAGCGCCAGTTGTCCACTGCGATCAAGCGCGCACGCTTCCTGGCCCTGCTGCCCTACAGCGACACGCACTCGTAACGGCGCTTGACCGTCCGTCCGGGACCCGGGCGGAGGGAGTCGGTGCGGCGCTGGAGCCGCGCCGGCAGCGTCCACAGGATCAAAGGCAGCCTCATGCGGGCAATCGCGGAATTTATCCTGCGCGGAAGGATCCAGGCTCTGCTGCTGGTGATCGGCGGCGCCGCCCTCACCGCGCTGCTGCCGATCTTCAACCACGTGAGCGGCGGGGCGCTGGCGCTGGTCGCCCTGCGCAATGGGCCGCGCGAAGGGGCCGTGCTGGCTCTGGCGGCGGCCTTTGCCGTAGGCGCAGTGGCATACCTGGCGGCCTTCGATTCGGCACGGATCGAGATCTTCCTGCTCGTCATGGTACTGCTGGTCTGGTTGCCGGTGCTGGTGACCGCGCAGATATTGCGCAACAGCCGCTCCATGGGAATGGCGCTCGCGGCTGCTGCCGCGGTGTCTGCGCTGGTCGTGATCGGCTTCCATGCCGCGGTGGGGGATGTACAGACCTGGTGGCGCGAGCTGATGCAAGAGATGCTCGTACCCCTGCTGCAACAGGCGCAGACCGGACTGCCCGTGGAAGACATGGACAAGCTGGTCGAGACCCTGGCCAGGGTGATGACGGGGATCCTCGGGGCGACGGTGCTGTACACGGCGATGACGAACCTGTTCATCGGGCGCTGGCTCCAGGCCGCCGTGTACAATCCGGGCGGATTCCGCGCCGAATTCTACGCCATCCACCTCGGCCGCTGGATGGCGGGCACGGCGCTGGTGCTGCTGGCGCTGTCCAATTTCACCGGCGGCAGCGTCGCCGGGGCCTCGCTCGACCTGCTCTTTCTGGTCGGCGCGGTGTATTCGCTGCAGGGCCTGTCACTGGTGCATGCCGTGGTGGCAGCGACCGGCAGGCATTCCGGGTGGCTGGTCGGCATGTACCTTCTGATGCTGTTCGCCCTGCCGCAGGTGGTGCTGGTGCTGTCGGCCGCCGGTTTCGTCGACAGCCTGATGGATTTCCGCGCCCGCTTCAGAAAGGCAGGGGTTCCGCCTCAACGCCAGGATGGGCCACCCCCGCCCGGACCGGACAGTGCAACCTAGTTTTGTTAAACGGGTGATGGATATTGAGGTGAAGGGCGAAGGGTATTGGGTGATGAGCAAATGTCCGGTGACGAGCTAACTGATTGTAAGTACACATTACTCATCACCCATTACGCATTACCGTTCAAGTCGGATTATAGTTAAGCGAGCAACGAGGTAGACGACAATGCAAGTGATTTTGCTGAACAAGGTGGAGAACCTGGGCAACCTGGGTGACGTGGTCAACGTCAAGCCGGGCTATGGGCGCAACTTCCTGATCCCGACCGGCAAGGCCGCGCCGGCGACGGAGGAAAACCGCACGGCTTTCGAGACCAAGCGGGCCGAGTACGAGCGCGCGGCGGCGGATGCGCTGGCCGAAGCCCAGGCGCGCCGCGACCGTCTGGCCGGAATGACGGCGGTGATCAAGCGCAAGGTCGGTGACGAAGGCAAGCTGTTCGGCTCGGTCGGTACCGCCGACATTGCCGACGCCTTCACGGCGCTCGACACTCCGGTGAAGAAACTCGAAGTGCGCATGCCGAGCGGGCCGATCCGCCAGACCGGTGTGTACGACATCAGTCTGCATCTCCATCCCGAGGTCAACGTCGACGTCAAGGTCGAGGTGGCAGGCGAAGAATAAGCCCGGCCGTGATGCCGGCAATGGGGGATCTATCCAGGTGCAGGCCATGCAGGAACTCGTGACCAGCCCCGCCGGTGCGGTGCGCGTGACGGATCCTCTGCGTATCCCGCCGCACTCGCTCGAGGCGGAGCAGTCCGTGCTGGGCGGACTGATGCTGGACAATTCGGCCTGGGACGCGGTGGCGGATGCGGTCACGGAAGGCGATTTTTACCGCCACGACCATCGTCTCATTTTCCGCGCGGTCAGCGACCTGTGTTCGCGCAGCGAGCCGGTCGACGTGGTGACGGTGTCGGAGTGGCTGGAACGGCACAAGGATCTGGACAAGGCGGGCGGTCTCGCCTATCTCGCGGAGATCGCCAACAGCACGCCGAGCGCGGCGAACATCAAGGCCTACGCCGGCATCGTGCGCGAGCGCTCGGTGTTGCGCCAGCTGATTCACGTCGGCACCGAGATCGGCAACGCCGCCTTCAACACCGAGGGCCGCGACTGCGCCCAGCTGCTCGACCATGCGGAGCAACTGGTGTTCCGCATCGCCGAGCAGGGCCGGCCCAACCAGAAAAGCTTCAGGTCGATCCGCGACCTGCTGGTCGACGTCACCGACCGCATCGACAAGCTTTACCACCAGGACAGCCCGTACACCGGCGTGCCGACCGGTTTCACCGACTTCGACGAGCGTACCTCGGGCCTGCAGTCGTCCGACCTCATCATCGTCGCTGGCCGCCCCTCGATGGGCAAGACCAGCTTCGCGATGAACATCGCCGAACATGCCGCCATCAAGAGCCGTGTGCCGGTCGCGATCTTCTCCATGGAGATGCCCGGCGAACAGCTCGTCATGCGTCTGCTGTCCTCGCTCGGCCGCATCGACCAGCACCGCGTACGCACCGGCCGGCTCAGCGACGACGACTGGCCGCGCCTGACCTCGGCGATGAGCATCCTGAGTGAGGCGCCGTTGTTCATCGATGACACACCGGCGCTCAACCCGACCGAGCTGCGCGCGCGTGCCCGCCGCATCAAGCGTGACCATGGCCTGGGACTGATTGTCATCGACTACCTGCAGCTGATGCAGGTGCCCGGCACCAAGGAGAACCGCACCAACGAGATCTCCGAGATCTCGCGCTCGCTGAAGGCACTGGCGAAGGAGATGCAGGTGCCGGTGATCGCGCTGTCGCAGCTCAACCGCGGCCTCGAGCAGCGTCCCAACAAGCGCCCGGTGATGTCCGACCTGCGCGAGTCGGGCGCCATCGAGCAGGACGCCGACCTGATCGCCTTCATCTACCGCGACGAGGTCTACCACGAGGACAGCCCGGACAAGGGCATCGCCGAGATCATCATCGGCAAACAGCGCAATGGTCCCATCGGCACCGTGCGCCTGACCTTCCTCGGTCCGTATACCCGCTTCGAGAACTACATCGAAGACTCCTACAGCGAGGCCTATGCATGACCCGCCCGGTGCGGGCAGTGATCGACCTCAAGGCGCTGCGGACGAATCTGCAGCGCGTGCGCGCCGCCGCGCCGCTCGCGCGCGTGCTGGCAGTGATCAAGGCCAACGGCTATGGCCACGGTCTGGCGCGCGTGGCGGAGTCGCTGCACGACGCCGACGCCTTCGGCGTCGCCAGCGTGGAGGAGGCGCTGGTGCTGCGCGAGGCGGGCATCGCCCATCCCATTGTCCTGCTGGAAGGCTTCTTCGAGCCCGGCGAACTCGCCGAGATCTCGCGCCACCGCCTGTCCATCGTAATACACCATGAACACCAGCTGCAGATCCTGGAAAAGACCGACATCGCACGGCCGATCTCGGTCTGGATCAAGGTCGATACCGGCATGCACCGCATCGGCTTCCCGCCGGAGCAGGTCGCCGGTGTCTACCAGCGCTTGCGCGGCAGCAACAAGATCGCGGCGCGCATCCGCCTCATGACGCATCTCGCCAACGCGGACGATCGCAACGACGGCTACACCGGGCGTCAGCTCGCCGACTTCGTCGCGGCGGTGGACGGCCTCGACGGCGAGCGCAGCGTCGCCAATTCGGCCGGCGTGCTGGCCTGGCCGCAGACGCACATGGAATGGGTGCGCCCGGGTATCATGCTCTACGGTGTTTCGCCCTTCCTCGACAGCGTCGCACAGCAGGAGGGGCTCAGTCCGGTCATGACGCTGAACTCGCGGCTGATCGCGATCAACCGGTTCAGGCGCGGAGATACCATCGGCTACGGCGGCAGCTGGATCTGCCCCGATGACATGCCCGTGGGCGTGGTCGCGATCGGTTACGGCGACGGCTATCCGCGCAGCATGGCAGCAGGCGCGCCGGTGCTGGTGCGCGGACAGCGCGCGCCGGTGGTCGGCCGCGTCTCCATGGACATGCTGTGCATCGACCTGCGCAATCTGCCGCAGGCGCAGATCGGCGACGAAGTGGAACTGTGGGGGCGGAACCTGCCGGTCGAGGAGGTTGCGCGCTTTGCGGGCACCATTTCCTATGAACTGCTGTGCGGTATCACGCAGCGCGTGCCGATCGCCGAGCAGGGCTGAACCGGCCCCGACCATGAGCGCCATCACCAAGGGACGCGGCGGCAGCGCAAAGACGGTCTATACCTGCACCCAGTGCGGCGCGCAGGCGCCGAAATGGGCCGGACAGTGCGGCGAGTGCGGCGCATGGAACAGCCTGGTGGAAGAGGTGCAGCGCCCGGTGACGACCCGCAAGCGCGGCGGTTTCGCCGGTGCCCCGGCGCAGACCGGCAGCCGCCTGCTCGCCGAGATCGAACCCGCACACGAGATGCGCACGAAGACCGGGCTCGACGAGCTTGATCGCGTGCTCGGCGGCGGACTCGTGCGCGGCTCGGTGGTGCTGATCGGCGGCGACCCCGGCATCGGCAAGTCGACCCTGCTGCTGCAGACCATGGCCGCGCTGTCGCAGGCCTATCCCACCCTCTACGTCACCGGCGAGGAATCGCTGCAGCAGGTCAGCCTGCGCGCGCAGCGCCTCGGGCTCGATGCGAGCCGCATGCGCGTGCAGGCCGAGACCGGCGTCGAGCAGGTGCTGGCGCAGGCGATGACCGACAAGCCCGCCGTGATGGTGATCGACTCCATCCAGACCATGTACACCGGCGAGCTGCAGGCCGCGCCCGGCGCGGTGAGCCAGGTGCGCGAGTGCGCTGCACAGCTGGTGCAGTACGCCAAGCAGACCGGGGCCGCGCTGTTCCTCGTCGGCCACGTCACCAAGGAGGGCGTGCTGGCCGGCCCGCGCGTGCTCGAGCACATGGTGGACACCGTGCTGTATTTCGAGGGCGATTCCGGCAGCCGCTACCGCGTGATCCGCGCGGTGAAGAACCGCTTCGGTGCGGTCAACGAGGTCGGCGTATTCGCCATGACCGAGCACGGCCTGCGCGGCGTGAGCAATCCGTCGGCGATCTTCGTCTCGCGCCACGAGACGCCGGTGTCCGGCAGCGTGGTGATGGTGACGCGCGAGGGCAGCCGGCCGTTACTGGTCGAGGTGCAGGTGCTGGTCGCCGAGAGCCACGCGCCGAGTCCGCGCCGCCTTGCCGTCGGCCTCGAACCCAATCGCCTCGCGATGTTGCTCGCAGTGCTGCAACGCCACAGCGGTGTGGCGATGTACGACCAGGACGTGTTCGTCAACGTCGTCGGCGGCGTGCGCATCACGGAGACCGCCATCGACCTTCCCGTCGTGCTGGCCGCGCTGTCCAGCCTGCGCAATCGCCCGGTGCCGAGCGACACCGTGGTGTTCGGCGAGATCGGCCTCGCCGGCGAGATCCGCCCGGTCCCGAACGGCCAGGAGCGCCTGAAGGAGGCCGCCCAGCACGGCTTCACGCGCGCCATCATCCCCAAGGCCAACAAGCTTGCCCGGACTGCCGTCCCCGGCATCGAGATCCTCGCCGTACAGCGCCTCGAAGAGGCGGTGGATCTGCTCTAGCCGTGCCGAGGGGGCGAATTTTCCACTCCGTCCCCATTGCAGCGAACATGCCTGGCATTCAAGCCTTGCTTTCCCGCGGAAAGTGCGCGAAATTCGTCGTGACTCCAACTAACAGGACGCCTGCATGCGCGCTGCGGTCGAGGTGATGACGATGGCCAGAAAGCCCGAGCTGAAAAATGACAATCCGCAATATCGGCTGTTGCGCGAGGGTCATATCAAGGAATTCAATGAAAGCAAGTGTCGCGGCGAGCGCAGCGACCTGACCCATAGCGACTTTCGCGGGATCGACCTGCGCGGACTGGATGCCGACGGCCTCGACCTGCGGGGCTGCTATTTCCGCCAGGGCGATCTCCGCGGGATCGATTTCACCAATACGAATCTGGAAGGCGCCAGCATCCATGCGACCAAGATCTCGGGCACCTACTTCCCCCCGGAGCTGAGCGCGGATGAGATCACGTTGTCGCTCCAGCATGGCACCCGTCTGAGATATCCGGTGCGCAAATGACCTTGCACAGGGCGCCGTACGGACCGATCAGCCGGTATGGTCATTATCGTGCCAGCCGGCTGAAAAACCGGGCCGGCTGTTTTCTGCGCCCTTCCTTGTATCCCCCGGCTCCAGCAGCGCGCTGATCCCGCCTCTGCGGCCTGTCGGCAGATCCCGCGCCCGGTCACCCGAG
The DNA here is from genome assembly GCA_016712635.1 of Gammaproteobacteria bacterium. NCBI lineage: Bacteria > Pseudomonadati > Pseudomonadota > Gammaproteobacteria > Gammaproteobacteria bacterium. The sequence continues at coordinate 452,588 of JADJQS010000006.1, forward strand.
CATTCAGCAGACCCCGTGCCCCAGGCGCAGGCCTGCCGGGCGTTGCCGTCCCGTTGCCGCCTGGCCGATATGGTCGCGCGCATCGTGACGCGTCGTGCCCGGATAACTCGTCCCTGCGACGGACACGCGGCGGGGGCTGGCAGGATCGGGGCGAGAAGGTCTGCCGAGGGCGCGGCTAAGGTTCGGGGTCTCCGATGCCGATCCCAGTAAGGATTGGCCGCCACCAGCGTAAGAATATGCGACATATATATAGAATAAACATAGAAACCATATTCAAATACACATTTAACATATTGAATAAATTATAAATAAGGCGTATATTTCTTGGCATCCTCCCAGTTAAGGCCGAGCTGCGGCATGAGTCTCCGCGCTATATATCAAGCCCTTGTTGCTGCGTGTATTTTGATGCTGCTGGGGGGCTGCAGCAGTTCGGAAACCCGCATGCCGGGCGATGACAACGGCAATCCGGACGACCCGCTCGCGGTCGATGAGATCACTTCTGAAAACGCGGTCATGCTGTCCCGCTCCTCGCTGGACCTCGTCAGCCGTCTGGTCGTCATCGGCCATATCACGATTGCGATGGTCAGGGACAGCATGGACATCATGAACAACCCGTCCCGTGTCCAGGGGGATCTGGTCAACATACCGGAATGCGCCTCGAGCCCCGCCGGGTACGGTCCCGAAACGAACCGGATCACCTACATGGTCTTCGGCGACGGATTCCGGCTGCCGGCCGGGGATGCGCTGCACGTCGCCCTCGCGCAATGCACGGTGGAGGGCAATCTGCTCGACAATTCCTTCGTCGATATCGCCGGTCTCGAAATCAGCGGCGATCCGTCCGCGGCCTCCGGCAACTGGAGTATCGAGGCGTTCATCTCGCTCGGCCCCGTTCAGTTTATCAACGACAACGGCACCCTGACCTCGATCACGGACAACATCATCATGACGGCGTCCCGGAGCAGCGGGGTGACTACCATGACGCTGGCGGTCGGCTCTGATGCCGGCACCGGCCAGGTGGGCGGCCTCAATGCCCAGCTGATGTCCTATCCGCCGGTCGCGGGCGTGCGGTCGATCAACTACCAGTTGCGGCCTTTTTATCTCGTCGTGACCGATGATGCGAACACCCAGGAATACAGCGTGGCCGTGCAATCGCATCCGACAGACGGCGCCAGCATACTGAACCGCTATGTCTCGAATCCCGGCAGTGAGATATTGCTCAGGGTCTCGACGAATTCCTCGCCGGTGCTGTGGTCCGCCGGGCGTCCGGACGATTTTTCCGATACGCCTGCCGCCGGCGCGGTCCGGTTCAGCGAAACCGATTGCACCTCTTGCGGGAGCATCCTCGCCACCGTGCAGGGCGACGGCGTCGCGCTCACCATCAATGATGGCGCGGCCGTGACCAGCGATATCGTCGAGTGGGCGGACCTCGTGGCGCCGCCCGATCTCGAGCCCGGTACGTGATCCGCCAGGAAGAAGTGCGATGCGTGTACTGCGGACCCTGTTAAGGGGACAGATTTATAAATCTGTCCCCGTTTTATATCCGCCGCTGGAAAGCATAGTGATTTAAGACATCTCCCGCCTGCGGTCTCTCATGCCAGCAATCTGGCCAGCACCCGTTCATAGATGCGCGACAGGCTGTCGAGGTCCTCGACGTTCACGCACTCGTTAATCTTGTGGATACTCGCGTTGAGCGGTCCGAGTTCGACCACCTGGGCGCCGGTGGGTGCGATGAAGCGCCCGTCCGAGGTGCCGCCGGAGGTGGACAGCCGCGTGTCGTATCCCGCGACCTCGCGCACCGCGGCGCGCAGCGCGTTGACGAGTTCAGCCGGCTGCGTCAGGAAGGGTTCGCCCGAGAGGCGCCACTCCAGCGTGTAGTCGAGCCCGTGTCCTCTCAGCACGGATTCCACCTTCGCCTTCAGTTCATCCGCCGTGCTCCCGGTGGAATAGCGGAAATTGAACAGCGCCTCGATGCGGCCGGGGATGACGTTGTCCGCGCCGGTGCCGGCGTTCAGGTTGGAAAACTGGAACGTCGTCGGCGGGAAGAACTCATTGCCGCTGTCCCACTGCAGGGCGCACAGCTCGGCCAGCGCCGGCGCGAAACGGTGAATCGGGTTGTCGGCCAGATGCGGATAGGCGATATGGCCCTGCACGCCGCGGACGGCGAGCGTGCCGCCGAGCGATCCGCGCCGGCCGTTCTTGATCACGTCGCCGATCCGCTTTTCGCAGGTCGGTTCACCGACCAGACACCAGTCGATCTGGGTGCCGTGCTGGGTCAGGTAGTCCATCACCTTGCGCGTGCCATCGATGGACGGACCTTCCTCGTCGCTGGTGATCAGGAAGCCGATCGACCCCTTGTGCGCAGGATGCGCGTCGATGAAGCGTTCGCAGGCGGTCACCATGGCGGCCAGGCTGCCCTTCATGTCGGCGGCGCCGCGCCCGTACAGATGGCCCTCGCGCACGGTGGGTGTGAACGGGTCGGATTGCCACTGGTTCAGCGGACCGGTGGGCACCACATCGGTGTGGCCGGCAAAGGCGAACAGGGGCGATCCCGCACCGCGGCGTGCCCAGAAATTCTCGACCTTCCCGAATGGCAGGCGTTCGATATGGAAGCCCAGGTCTTCCAGGCGTTCGATCATGAGTTCCTGGCAGCCGGCGTCCTGCGGCGTGACGGAAGGGCAGGCGATCAGGGCCTTGGCGAGTTCAAGTGTGTCGGACATCGGGCTATGCGTTTCGGTTGTCGGGAGGGTATGTCGGGCGGGTCGCGGCGGCGGTCCCGTTGGCTGTGGCCATTATAGGGCAAGCCGGTGCACGAGGCATCCGGTCAGACCGTCCTCGGAATGACGCCCATCCGAGTCGCAGACAGCGGAGTAAATGCACCGCGGTAATGCAATCCCGACCGCTCTTGCTGTCTTCTGGTGCGCATCTGGTGATGGATCCGTGGGCTCAATCTCCGGTGACACCCGGGCAGACGGCGGTCGCTATCCATAATTTAAATCATATATATCCATTAACTGTTTATTTATTAAATAAATCGATTCTCAGTGCGATGCGCGCGTGCGGCCGGTTCGAAAGAATGCGGTTGCGGCGGCAGGAATTGGCAACAAACCTGCAATAGCCTCGATATATGGCAGAGAAGAGGGCGAGGACGGCGCGTCCTCCGCACACCGCCGCCCCGGGACGATGAAGGGAGCGGCACTGAGCGGGGGATCGCGCGCTGCGGACGGCTGGCGTGCGGCACTGTCCCTGGGGTTCCGTCGCGACGGCATGCGCACGGTGCTCGCCCACCGGTCCGCCTGCGGTCCGCTGCAGGTGCAGCGGCCGTTTTATCCGGAAGGGGGCGTGTGCCATGTCTACCTGTTGCACCCCCCGGGCGGGATCGTCGGCGGCGATCGACTCGAGATCAGCGGCAACGTCGATGCCGGCGCCGAGGTGCTGCTTACCACGCCGGCCGCGGGCAAGTTCTATCGCAGCGCGGGATGCCGGGCGGAACAGACGCAAACATTCGCGGTGGCGCGGGATGCCGCGCTCGAGTGGCTGCCGCAGGAGACCATCGTGTTCGACGGCGCGCTCGCGCGCAGCTCGACGCGGGTCGAGCTCGCGCCCGGCGCGCGCTTCATCGGCTGGGAGATCGTCTGTCTCGGCCGTCCCGCGGGCGGGGAACGATTCAGGCATGGCGTGTTTCTGCAGGGCATGGAGGTGTATCGCCAGGGACGGCCCTTGCTGCATGAACGCAATCGTTTCGACGGCGGCGGCGGGATGCTCGATGAAAACTGGGGCCTGGGCGGGCGCCCGGTGTCCGGCACACTGGTCTGCACCGGCAGCGGCGAGTCCGATCTGGCCGCGGTGCGCGAGGCCCTGGGCGAGGATGCGGGAGATGAGCTGACCGGCGCCACGCTGCTCGATGAGCTGTTGCTGGTCCGCTTCATCGGAGGCGGCGCGGAGCGTGCGCGCGAACGCTTCATACGGGCGTGGGAGGCGCTGCGGCCGCGGATACTGGGCCGGCCGGCGCAGCGACCGCGGATCTGGAATACGTGAGCATCCCTGCGCAGATTGCGATGCCGGGCATGATTGTGAACAGCCGCAGCCCGCGGCGCCAGGCCGGCAAATACAGACATGGTAACGGAGAGACGCTGCGATGGAGCTGACCCCGCGCGAGAAAGACAAACTTCTTATCTTTACTGCCGGCCTGCTGGCCGAGCGGCGCAAGGCCCGCGGCCTCAAGCTGAACTATCCCGAGGCGGTGGCCTACATCTCGGCCGCAATCCTCGAGGGCGCGCGCGACGGTCGCAGCGTCGCCGAGCTGATGGGCTACGGCGCCACGCTGCTCACGCGCGCCGACGTGATGGAGGGGGTCGCCGAGATGGTCCCGGATGTCCAGGTCGAAGCGACCTTTCCCGACGGCACCAAGCTCGTGACCGTCCACAACCCTATCGTATGAGGAGGCGACGATGATCCCCGGCGAGGTCATTACTGCAGAGGGCGAGCTCGAACTCAACACCGGACGCGCCACCGTGACGCTGAGCATCGCCAATACCGGCGACCGCCCGATCCAGGTCGGCTCGCATTACCACTTCTACGAGACCAACGCGGCGCTCGCGTTCGACCGCGAGGCGGCGCGCGGCTTCCGTCTCGACATCCCGGCCGGCACCGCGGTGCGCTTCGAGCCGGGCCAGACCCGCACGGTGCATCTGGTACGCTACGCCGGCGCGGGCCGTGTGTACGGATTCAACGGAAAGATCATGGGGAAACTCTAAGGTGGCGAAGATACTGCGACGCGCATACGCGGAGATGTACGGTCCCACCGTCGGCGATCGGCTCCGGCTGGGCGACACCGAACTGTGGATCGAGGTGGAGCAGGACCGCACGATCTACGGCGAGGAGGTCAAGTTCGGTGGCGGCAAGGTCATCCGCGACGGCATGGGGCAGAGCCAGTCGAGTTCCAAGCAGGTGGTCGACTGTGTCATCACCAACGCGCTGGTCGTCGACCACTGGGGCATCGTCAAGGCGGACATCGGGCTCAAGGACGGGCGCATCGCCGGCATCGGAAAGGCAGGCAACCCGGACGTGCAGCCCGGCGTCGACATCGTCGTCGGCCCCGGCACCGAGGTGATCGCGGGCGAGGGCCTGATCGCAACCGCCGGCGGCATAGATGCTCACATCCACTTCATCTGCCCGCAGCAGGTGGAGGATGCGCTGATGTCCGGCATCACCACCATGATCGGCGGCGGCACCGGTCCGGCGGCCGGCACCAATGCCACCACCTGCACGCCGGGACCGTGGAACATCGCGCGCATGCTGCAGGCGGCCGACGTGCTGCCGATGAACCTCGGCTTCCTCGGCAAGGGCAACGCCAGCCTGCCGCAGGCGCTGGAGGAGCAGGTCGCCGCGGGCGCGATGGGGCTCAAGCTGCACGAGGACTGGGGCACCACGCCGGCCGCGATCGACAACTGCCTGGAGGTGGCGGAGAAGTACGACGTGCAGGTCGCCATCCACACCGACACGCTGAATGAATCGGGCTTCGTCGAGGACACGTTCGCCGCCTTCAAGGGGCGCACGATCCACACCTATCACACCGAAGGCGCCGGCGGCGGCCATGCGCCCGACATCATCAAGGCCTGCGGCGAGACCAATGTGCTGCCGTCCTCGACCAATCCGACGCGACCCTACACGGTCAACACGGTGGATGAGCACCTCGACATGCTGATGGTCTGCCATCACCTCGACCCGAACATCGCCGAGGACGTCGCGTTCGCCGAATCGCGCATCCGGCGCGAGACCATCGCGGCCGAGGATATCCTGCATGACCTCGGCGCATTCTCGATGATCAGCTCGGACTCGCAGGCGATGGGCCGCGTCGGCGAGGTCGTCACACGCACCTGGCAGACCGCTCACAAGATGAAGGTGCAGCGCGGCGCTCTGGCCGGCGACCCTGCGCGCCACGATAACGCGCGCGTCAAGCGCTACGTCGCCAAGTACACCATCAATCCGGCGGTCGCCCACGGAATCGCCACTGAGGTCGGTTCGATCGAGGCGGGCAAGCTCGCCGACATCGTGCTGTGGCGTCCCGCCTTCTTCGGTGCGAAGCCGGCGCTGATCATCAAGGGCGGGCTGATCGCTGCCGCGCCGATGGGCGATCCCAATGCCTCGATCCCGACGCCGCAACCGGTTCACTACCGGTACATGTTCGCGGCCCTGGGCGGCGCCTGCGCCGCGACCAGTGTGACCTTCGTGTCACAGGCCGCCCAGCAGGCGGCTGTCGCCGGCCGCCTCGGCCTGAGGAAGCGCACGGTGGCCGTGTCCGGCACCCGCCGCATAGGCAAGGCGGACATGGTCCATAACGATTATCTGCCGCGGATGGAGGTCGACCCGCAGACCTACCAGGTGCGCGCCGACGGCGAACTGCTGGTATGCGAACCGCTGGCCGTGCTGCCGCTGGCGCAGCGGTATTTCCTGTTCTGAGGCATGAAGGGTGAGGGGTGAGGTGTCAGGCGTGAGGGGTGAGGAGGTACGCATCCAGGACGCGGACTTCCGTGGCTCGGATCCGCTCACGGGTTTCAGCCATGCTTTCGAAATTTAACGCCTCACACCTGACACCTCACCCCTCACCGGCACATGATGAAACTGAATGAAATCGTCCACCCGTCCGAGGCTTCGGCCACAAGCCTGACGCTCACCTTCGAGCTGCGCCAGCGCAGCCGGCAGCGCGTGACGCTGGATGACGGGCGCGCGGCGGCGCTGATGCTGGTGCGCGGCACGGTGCTGCGCGGCGGAGACCGCGTGCGCGCGGATGACGGCACCGTCGTCGGCGTCGTGGCCGCGCCGGAACCGGTCTCCACGGTGTCCTGTCCGGATCCGCACCTGCTCGCGCGCGCCTGTTACCACCTCGGTAACCGTCATATCCCGCTGCAGGTCGGCGCCGGCTGGCTGCGCTATCAGCAGGATGCTCGGTCCCGCGCTGCTGGCGCTGCTGCGCCTGAGCAGCTCCTCGCTGCCGGTCGGCTCGTTCGCCTATTCGCAGGGCATGGAATACGCGGTGGAACAAGGCTGGATCGGCGACGAGGTGACCACGCGCGGCTGGGTCGCAGGCCTGCTGCAGCATAGCCAGCGTCATCAGGACATGCCGCTGTTCGCGCGCCTGTACCGCGCCTGGTCGGCGGGCGACGCGGCGGGCGCCAGCCGCTGGAATGCCCGCCTGCTGGCGGCGCGCGAATCCCGCGAACTGCATGCCGAGGAGATCAACGTCGGCGCCGCGCTGGCGCGCCTGCTCGCCGATCTCGGTATCGACAGGGCGAGGAAGGGCGCGGTCTTTCCGCAACGGCCCGCGGAGGAGGCGGGGGAGATCGATCCGCCGCCGGGATATACCGCGATGTTCGCCCTGGCCTGCGTCGAATGGCGCATCCCGCTCCGGGACGCGGCCTGCGGCTTTCTGTGGTCCTGGTGCCAGAACCAGGTCGCCGCCGCGATCAAGCTGGTGCCGCTGGGCCATACCGCGGGCCAGCGCATCCTGCAGGCGCTGATCGCGCTGATCCCCGCCGTCGTGGATCAGGCCCTCGCGATCGAGGACGATGACATCGGCTTCACCGCTCCGGGGCTCGGCCTCGCGAGTGCGCGGCACGAGGGGCAGTATACGCGGTTGTTCCTCTCATAGAACTTGGGAGAAACGGGCATTTGAAGACTGTGATACAGGTGTGGAGTCAGGCGTGAGGTGTGAGGAGAAATATCAAAGCCGAGGGTTTGACGCCTGACACCTCACGCCTCACACCTTACCGTTCTTGATGGAGATTGACATGACCAAGCAAACCTTACGGGTCGGCATCGGCGGCCCGGTCGGATCCGGGAAGACGGCGCTGGTCGACGCCCTGTGCAAGCGCATGCGCGATCGCTACAACATCGCCGTGGTGACCAACGACATCTACACGCAGGAGGATGCGCAGTTCCTCGTGCGCAGCCAGGCGCTGGCGCCGGAACGCATCATCGGCGTGGAGACGGGCGGCTGCCCGCACACGGCGATCCGCGAGGATGCCTCGATCAACCTGGTGGCGGTGGACCGGCTGTGCCAGCGCTTCCCCGGCCTGGACCTGGTGCTGGTCGAGAGCGGCGGCGACAATCTGAGCGCGACCTTCAGTCCTGAGCTGTCCGACCTGACGATCTACGTGATCGACGTTGCCGCCGGTGACAAGATCCCGCGCAAGGGCGGGCCCGGCATCATCAAGTCCGACCTGCTGGTGATCAACAAGATCGACCTCGCGCCCCACGTCGGCGCCTCGCTCGAGGTGATGGACGGCGACGCCCGCAAGATGCGCGGTGCGCGCCCGTTCGTGTTCACCAACATCAAGACCGGCCACGGCCTCGACGTCGTCGAGAATTTCATCCGCGAGGCAGGGCTGCTCGACGTCGCCTGAATCCCGGCTGCATCCGCAACCCGGATGCAGCGCAGCGGAATCCGGGGGTGCTGTGCGACAATCTCCGGATTACGGCGTTGCGCAACCCGCGCCGCCTGCCTGCCGCGTGATTTTATAATATTAACATTCATGTAGATACGATCACTTCCTCCGGTTCATTCGCATTTGTAAATCGCGCCGGAACGGACCCGTCGCTGTCTTGTCTCAATAGACAGGAGTAATCTGACCGCACGGAGGTTGAAACCCGCCTCCCGATCACGCAGAGCAGCCCGGCAGGCTGCGGGAGTCGATCATGAGGATACTTGTCCGGTTGTTGTCGATCCAGTTGTTCGTGCTGTTGTTTTCCCTGCCCGATGCGCTGCGTGCGGAGGAGGATCCGGCCTTCAGCCAGCGCGAGCTCGACCGCATGCTGGCGCCGGTCGCGCTGTATCCCGATGTCGTGCTGACGCAGGTCCTGATGGCCGCGACCTATCCGCTCGAGGTCGTGGAGGCGGCACGCTGGAGCCGGGACAATCCCGGACTCGACGGCGCCGAGGCGGTGGATGCCGTTGCCGCCGAGGACTGGGACGCGAGCGTCCAGGCACTGGCCGCGTTTCCACGCCTGCTGGCGCGCATGGACGAGGAGCTGGAGTGGACCAAACAGCTTGGCGACGCCTTCCTGTTTCAGCAGGGCCAGGTCATGGACACGATCCAGGACCTGCGGCGGCGCGCCTACGAGGCCGGCAACCTGGATTCCCTCGAGTACGCGCGCGTGTTCCGCGACGGCGACATGATCGTGATCGAGCCGGCGGATCCGCGCGTCGTCTATATCCCCTATTATGATGCGCGCGCGGTCTACGGCCGCTGGTGGTGGCCGGCGTATCCGCCTTATTACTGGGCCCCGCCGCCGGGATATTACGCCCGGGCGGGATTCTACTGGGGCGGCGGCGTGCTGTGGTCTGCAGGGATCCATCCCGGCTACTTCAACTGGCCGCACCGCCATGTGGTGATCGTAAAGCCGCGGTCATATCCGCACAAACCCGGTTATGCCCATTGGCGTGACCACGGTGCGAAGGGCGACTCCCGTCAATGGAAGCACGACCCGCGCCACCGCCGCGGAGCGGTGTATCGCGACCGCGGCTACGAGCATCCCTACGCGCGACTCCGCGCCTCCGAGCGAACGCGCGACAGCGCCGATCGCCAGGCCGGGCGGGCGCATGACGGACAGTATCGTCCAGGAATGCATGCCGGGCGATCCACAGCGGGCGACCGGCGTGACGGGAAGGGGAAATACAGCGCCAGCCTCGACAAGCGCCGCGCGGGACTGGACAAGGAGCGGCGTTCGCAGCCGGATCGTTTCACGGATCGCAGGCGGGATGTCAACCGTTCGCGGCACGCCGAGGGCCCGCGCGACATGGATTCCGGCGGCCGGCGCGGTGCGGACCGCGACGATGCTGCGCGTTCGCCGCGCGCGCAGGGTGTGCAGCGTGGAAACGCTAAAGGGTCGGATCGTTACGAGGTGCCGCGCGGCAGCGTGCGCAGCCCCGAATTCGGGCGCGCGACCCGGCACGGCGCCCCCTCCCGCGCATCTGCGTTTGACAGACGCGGGGGATGAGACGGGGGTGAATCTGTCGCCGTCTCCGCTGCTTGTGCGATCCGGCGCCGCGTTCATGCTGTGTCTCGCGCTGAGCGTCCATGCGGGCGGCTCCCACTACGGCGTCGCGCCTGGCGCACCGGACAGCTTTGAGGGGAAGGTCAGCGAGTGGCCGGTGCCGACCCCCGAGTTCGCCCGCGATCCGGCGCCCGCTCCCGACGGCAGCATCTTCATCGCGGTCATGAACGGCAACAAGGTCGCGCGCTTCGACCCGGCGACCGGGACCTTCCGGGAATGGGACATGCCGCCGGGGCACCATCCCCATGGCGTGCTGGTCGATCGCACCGGCATCGCGTGGACGACCGGCAACCGCAATGGCACTATCGGGCGGCTCGATCCCGCCACCGGCAGGGTCACTGAATTCACCACCTCGGGCGCCGGCACCGGGCCGCATACCATGGCGCTCTCCCGGGACGGTACGAACCTGTGGTTCACGATGCAGAAAGGGGACGCGATCGGCCGGCTCGACACGGCAACCGGGAACATCACGGAATACGCCTCTTCCGGCGGGCCTTACGGCATCACGCTCGATCGCGCGGGCAATGTATGGTGGTGCCGCATGGGCGACGACACGCTGGGCCGGCTCGACGTCAGGAGCGGCAGGATCGACGCGCTCGACATGGGGGAAGGGTCGCGTCCGCGCCGGATCGCCGCGGCGCCGGACGGCACGCTGTGGGTGACGCTCTACGGGAACGGCAGGCTCGCCAGGGTCGATCCCGCCGCGATGAAGGTCGTCGGCGAGTACCCGTTGCCGGCGGGCGATGCGGGCCCGTACGCGGTCACGATCGACGGCGCCGGCATCGTGTGGGCCAATGAGATCAGGACCGACACTGTGGTGCGTTTCGATCCGCGCCGCGAGGAGATGCGCGTCATCGACCTGCCATCCTCGGGGGTCGGCATCCGCAAGATGGTCGTCGACGGCGCGGGCCGCCTGTGGTACATGGGCTCGCACAACGGGCGCCTGGGGATGATCGAGTAATCCCCGGGACAGATTTATTTATACACACCCCTGCAAGCCGCCGCGGCATCGTCCCGGCGTGAATAAATAAATCTGTCCCCGCTGAGGCGCCCCGGTGTACCCTATGCCGGCGTCAAGAATACAGACACATCGCAGAAGCCCCGCATGATCCGCAAGCTGAAACTCCCGGCCCTGATTGCCGCCGGCCTGATCCTGCTGTACGCCGCGGCCGGATTCCTACTCGTGCCTGCAGTTGCGCGGTCACAGGCGACGGACATCCTGCAGGAAAACTATCGCCTCGGCCTTGAGATCGGGAAGCTCCGCTTCAATCCCTTCACCTTCACCGCGCGCCTTGAGCGGGTCAGCCTGAGCGCGCCGGACGGCAGCCGGCTGCTGGCCTTCGACGCCTTCAGCGCGGACTTCGAACTGCGTTCGCTGCTCGAGCGCGCCCTGGTCTTCAAATCCTTCGCGCTGACGCGGCCCTATGTGCACATCCACCTGCGTGCGGACGGCACGGTGAACCTCATCGATGCCTTCGCCGGTGCGGCCGGACAGGAAGCCGCCGGCGAGGAGCCGGGCGCAGCACCGCCGGCAGTGCTCATTGGCGACCTCGCGCTGACCGGCGGCGACCTCCATTTCACCGACGACTCGCAGGGCCGCGCCTTCGATGAGCACTTCACGCCGCTCGAGCTGCGCGTGCAACACCTGTCGACGCGGCCGGAGGACCGCACCGACCTCGTCGGGCTCGGCATCGCCATCGGCGAGCACGGGCGCCTGACGGTCGCCGGAGACCTCTCCGCCATCCCGACCCGCTTCGATGTGAAGCTCGCCGCGCAGGACATTCCGCTGGCCACCTTCCAGCCCTACCTGGCCGGGCGCCTCCCGGCGGAGATCGGCGACGGCAAGCTGTCCTTCGAGCTGTCGCTCAGCCACGGCCAGGCCGGGCAGGACTCCAGGCTGGCGGTCACGGGATCGGCCGTGATCGCCAGCCTCGCGGTCCGGCTCAAGGACCGTGACGACGTGGTGCTCGCCTGGGACGAGGTGAAGGCGACCGGCATCAGGCTCGACCTCGCGCCCGACCGCCTCGCCGTGGACGAGGTCGCCGTCGCGGGGCTGGACACCGCGTTCAGGATCTACGCGGACGGGCGCACCAATATCGGCGAGGCCGTGCGCCAGGCGCACGGCGGACCGCCGGAGGAGGCGGAACCGCCGGCGCACCCCGATCCCGCGGAGCCAGTAGCGCCGGATGGAGCCGCGTTTCCGTACGCGATCGGCCGCGTCGCCGTCAGCGCGTCGGGCCTGCTGTTCAGCGATGAACAGATCCGGCCGAACGTACGGGTGCGCATCGAGGATCTCGCCGGCGAGATACGCGACATCGGGTCCGATACCGCCACCAGCACGACCATCGCGCTCACCGGCCGCGTCGGTGAGTACGGCAAGGCAGAGATAGGCGGTGCGGCCCGCCTTGCGGCGCCGAAACAGGATCTCGAGGCGAAGGTCGCCTTCAACAACATCGAGCTGACCTCGTTCTCGCCCTACGCCGGCAAGTTTGCCGGCTACACCATCGACAAGGGCAAACTGTTCCTCGACCTGCGCTACACCCTGGCCGATGGCCGCATCAAGGGCGGAAATCACGCCGTGTTCGACCAGTTCGAGCTCGGCACCAGGGTAGAGAGCGAGGATGCCACCAGCCTGCCGGTCAGGTTCGCGCTGTCCCTGCTGCGCGATCGCGAGGGACGCATCGAGATCGATCTTCCGGTCGAAGGCGATGTCGATGATCCAGGCTTCCGCCTGGGCCCGCTCATCGTCAAGGCCCTGGTCAACCTGGTCACCCGCATCGTCACCGCGCCGTTCAGTTTCATCGCGGACATGTTCGGCGGCGGACCGGACATGGAGTACGCGCTGTATGACGCGGGCAGTGGCGTGCTGTCCGCCGCCGAGCGCGACAAGATCCTGCCCCTGTCCAAGGCGCTCGCCGCGCGGCCGCGCCTCGTCGTCGAGATCCAGGGCTGGGCCGATCCCGGGGGCGACGGCGACGCCATGCGGCAGGCCAGGCTCGATGCCCTGCTGGCGGCGGCCGCGCCGGATGCGGCGCAGCAAGAGAGCAGCGAGGACAGGGTTGTACCTCTGTCCCCATCCGCGGCGGTGCTCGCAAGCGCCTACGATGCCTTCTTCGGCGCCGGCGCCGCGGAGGCGCTGCGTGTCGAGCTGGCGGCGGCAGCGGGTGGTAATGGGGACGGATCGGAAAATCCGTCCCCAACATCTGATCCGGGAACCGGGGACAGATTTACAGATCTGTCCCCATCCCCGAATGCGGCTGCCGGGACCGCCGATCCCGCAGCCGATATGGCAGCATTCGAGGCCGGGCTGCGCGCCCGCCTGCTCGCCGCACAGCCGGTTGCCGAGGAGGAACTGGCCGCGCTCGCCTATACGCGCGGGCAGCAGGTGATGGACCTGCTCGTGCAGGAGGGCGGCATCGCGGCGGAGCGTATCTTTGTCCGTCGCGGTGAACTCGCCACAGAGGGCGAGGGTACAAGGGCGAAACTGATCCTCGACGCGCGCTAGCGATAGAGATCCTCATTGGGGACAGATTTCAAATCTGTCCCCTGCTTAATCCGCTGCTTCGCCTCAGATCGCGCGCCGCACGACCGCAGCGAGATCCGGGCGCGCCATGTCCGGACCCCAGGAGAATGACGCGCGCTGTCGCCAGGCGCCGGCGAGCGCGTCCCGGACATCCTCCGCGCCCGGCGCGGCAAGCCGGGCCAGCCGCTCGTTGAGGGCGGTGACGCGGTCCAGATAGGCGATCTCGTGCGCGATACGCTCCATCACACATTCCGGATCGTCTTCTTCCAGAGTCCAGCGCGCCTGCTGTTGCGCCAGATTGAGGATGATCTCCTCGCGTGTCGGGCCGCGTTCGATCAGGCTCGCCATCACCGATTCGACCGCGGTGCGGCAGGCCTCGGCCTGGCCGGCTTCGCACTGCAGGCGGATCCACCACAGGCCGCAGTCGGAATAGAGTTCGACGCGCGACTCGACGGCGTAGGCGAGTCCGCGGCGCTCGCGCAGATCGTACTGCAGGCGTGCGGTGAGCGGTGCGCCGGCGGCGATCCGTTCGCCGAGCAGGAACGCCCAGTGCGCCGGGTCGGTGAGGGTCGGCACCGGCATCACCCAGAGCAGATCCGCGCCGGCCCCGGCGGACGGCCCGCGCGCCGCGCACGGAGTAAAGTCGGGCGGGTCTGCGACATCGCGCGTGCCGGCGGGCAGCCGCTCCAGCGCCCGGCAGGCCTCCACCAGTTCGTCGTGATCGACCGCGCCCGCCGCGACGACACACAGCGCGGCGCCGCGCAGGCGTTCACTGAAATAGTCCTGCAGTGCCGCGATGGAGACACTGTGAAGAGCGGTTTCATCACCAAGGATGGGCCGGCCGAGCGGATGCGCGCCCAGGACGAGCCCGAGCGCGGTCGCTTCCTGTCCCTCCCACGGAGAATCCGCGGCCAGCTGCCGCTCGCGCCGCACCGCCGGCAGTTCCGCGGCGAGATCCACGGCCGTGAGGCGCGGTTCGGTCAGGAGGGTGGTGAACAGGCACGCGAGCAGCCGCAGGCGGTCGCCGGTGACCAGGCCGTGAAAGGCGGTGAGTTCGCGCATGGTGCGGGCGTTGATTTGCCCTCCCATGCCCTCGAAATGCCTGGCGTAACGTCCGCCGCCGCGGAACAGGAGGTGCTCGAGAAGGTGCGCGAAGCCGGACTGGCCAGGGCGTTCGTGGCGCGACCCGTTGCGCAGCCAGAAGCCGAGCGCTGCGCTGCGCCGGCCGGGCAGGGGACGGCTCAGGATGCGTACCCCGTTGGCGAACCCGGTGCAGACGGTCACGGCAGCTCCAGGGCGGCGCCGGTCTGCGCTGATGGATACGCTACCGGCGCCGCGCCGGTGTAATAGTCCGACCGCGCCTGCAGGGTGCGCAGCGCGTCGTCGTCTGCGGCGTTCCGGCGCGCGAGCGGGATGTCGAAGGTGATCGTGGCGCCGAAGCGCTCGGGCGCCTGCGGGTCGCGCCGCACCTTGTCGAACACCAGCAGGCGGGTGCCGAGCGCGAACGCCTCCCTGAGGTCGTGCGTGATCATGAACACCGTCATACCGGTCGTGCGCCACAGCCCGAGCAGCAGCTTGTGCATATCGGCGCGGATGCCCGGATCGAGGGCGCCGAAGGGTTCGTCCAGCAGCAGGATCTTCGGTTGCTTGATCAGGGCCTGCGCGATGGCGAGGCGCTGCTGCATGCCGCCGGACAGTGCGCTCGGGTATTTGGCGGCCGCGGTCTCCAGGCCGACTGCCTGCAGGGCCTCGTCAACACGGGCAAGGGCCTGCCGGCGCGCCGCGCCGAACAGGCGTCCGGTCAGGCGTGAGGCGCCGAGTTCAAGACCGAGCAGGACGTTGTCGCGCACCGTCAGGTGCGGGAACACTGAATAGCGCTGGAACACGATGCCGCGCTCGGGGCCGGGTTCGCCGCGCAGCGGCTGCCCGTCCAGCTCGATCGCGCCGCGGCTGGGGGACTCCTGGCCGAGCACCATGCGCAGAAAGGTGGTCTTGCCACAGCCGGAGGCGCCGACGATGGTGCAGAACTCGCGCGGCGGCACGGCCAGGTTGATGCGTTCGAGCACGACCTGCGCCCCGTACTGCTTCCAGACGTTGCGGATCGCGAGCCGGCTCATGTGCGCGGCTCGTCCGCATGGTGCCAGGGGAACAACCGCCGCGACAGGCGCCTGAGCAGCAGATCGAAACTGAAGGCGAGCAGGGTGATCCAGGCGACGTAGGGCAGGATGATGTCCATCGCCAGGTAGCGCCGCACCAGGAAGATGCGGTAGCCGAGGCCGTCGGTCGCCGCGATAGCCTCGGCGGCGATCAGGAACAGCCAGGCGGCGCCGAGCGACAGCCGTACCGCGTCGATCAGGCGCGGCAGGATCTGCGGCAGCACCACGCGCAGGATGACGAGCCAGGTGGAGGCGCCGAGCGTCTGCGCCTTGATGAGCTGCTCCGGCGGGATCTCGCTCGTGCGCAGCGCGAGGTCGCGGATCAGGAAGGGCGTGATGCCGATGACGATGAGCACGACCTTCGACACCTCGCCCAGCCCGAACACGATGAACAGGATGGGCAGGATTGCGAGCGGCGGGATCAGCGAGAGCACCGCGACCAGCGGTGCGAACGCCGCGCGCACACGCGGGATGATTCCGATCAGGATGCCGGCCGCCAGCGCCAGCGCCGCGCTGATGAAGATGCCGCTGAGCAGCCGCAACAGGCTGCTCGCGGTGTCCTTCCACAGCAGGATATCCCCGCTGCGCGCGTCCGGTTCGATGGCGAGCTGCTGGATCGCCGCGCCGAGGGCGGCGAGGGAAGGCAGCAGCTTGTCGTTCGGGTTTTCCGCGAGGCGCAGGTCCGAGCCGACGATATAGGCCGCGACAATCAGCAGGAAGGGCAGCGAGCCCAGGGCGAGCGCGCCGGACCTTCCGGGATGCTGATTGAGCAGGCGCGGCATGGCTCAGAGTTTGCCGTCCGCGGCCATCTTCATGTAGGACGAGGTGAAGCGCAGCTTGACGTTGCCCTTGTCGCCGAGCAGCTTGTCGCCGGGGAAGCCGATGCCGACCGCATCGACGCTGCGCGCGCCCTCGCCGAGGATGCCGTGGTCGAAGGAGAACCTGCGCACATGGTCCATGGTCTTGACCAGGTCCGCGCTGTCGGTGAATTTCACCGCCTCGGCGGCCGTATAGAACATCCTGGTGGTCTTGAGCTGGCTCTCGAAGCCGGCGAGATCGGTGCCTGAGGCCTGGCCCATGTGGGTGCGCGCCGCGGCGCCCGCCGCATCGTTGCGCGACATGGCGGCCAGGGTCTCGTACCAGGCGCCGGTGAGCGCCTTGCCCAGGGCAGGATTGGTCTTCAGGGTGGCGCTGTTGACCACCATCATGTCGATGATCTCACCGGGGATCCGGCTCGAATCGAACACGGGTGTGGCACCGGGCATGGCGGCGACTTCGCTCAGCTGCGGGTTCCAGGTGACCAGCGCGGTGACGTCGGGCGAGGAGAACGCGGCAACGATGTCGGCGTCCGAGGTGTTGACGACGGTGATGTCCTTCTCCTTCAGGCCGACCGTGTCGAGCGCGCGCGCGAGCAGGTAGTGCGAGACGGAGAGCTCGACGAGGTTGACCTTCTGGCCTTTGATGTCCTTCAGCGCGGCGGCCTTCTTCAGGACGATGCCGTCGTTGCCATTGGAGAAGTCACCGATGATCAGGGCCGTCGAATCGACGCCGCCCGCGGCCGGGATCGTCAGCGCGTCCATATTGGTCATCACGCAGCCGTCGAAGGCGCCGGCGGTGTACTGGTTGATCGATTCGATGTAGTCGTTGATCTGCACCACCTCGATCTCGATGCCGTACTTGTCGGCCCACTTCTTCACGATACCCTGGCTGGCGGCGTATTCCCACGGCATCCAGCCGACGTAGATGCTCCAGGCGACGCGGAACTTGGTCTTTTCGGCGGCCAGCGCGCCGGGTGCGACGCTGCACAGCAGGAGGGCGAGGGCGACCAGCAGCGGCGATAAGGCAGAGATTCGAAACATTTTCATGATATTCCCCTTGGGTTCTGTTGCATCAGACCGAACGCCGGGGAGGTGCGCACCAAGACGGACCGGGGGAAGCCGGCAGGCACCGTCTGGACAACGCTCATCCGCGGCCTGTGCCTCCCGGGCTTTTATCCCGCCGTGTATCCGGAAAAAACAGGGGAAGGTGGTGAAAAATGGGGACAGATTTATTTTTTCTCAAAGCCGCGGTTAGGGGACAGATTTAAAATCTGTCCCCGAAACGTTTAACGAAAAAATAAATCTGTCCCCATTTCTCCCTTTATCCCTGCGTTCCCGGACTGCATCCCTCGGACCAGACACCTTCAGTGTGCGCGAAGACCGGAACCCTAGATGCTCTGCAGGGGATTTAGCAATTAACATGCCGCGCGCCCGGGCGCGGCGCACAACTGTCCGGCGCGTTTTCTAACTGACTGTCTGATATCGGTTTCGACAAAAATGCCTGCGACGATCCACACGCGCGTCGATTCATGCCCTGAGTTCAGGCGCATCTGCGTGCCCCACGATGGTGTGTGATCGCGATGTTTTGCTCGCTATTGGTGCCGATTTATTCGCCGGGATCCGGTCAGCCGGGGCGCCGCGACTGGTGCGCAACATCGACAATCAGTGCGAAGTGTTTGCAATTCGAGCAGTTAGCCAGATCGCCCGGGACAAGCATCACCGTGAGCGGCAGGCTGGTATGTCTATTGCAATAACTGGCAGTGAACGGTGCAGACCAGCGGGGACATATATATTGAATCTGTCCCCGATCGCTTGCTCCGTCATTCAAGGCTATAAGGACGACTAGGGTTCCGGTCTGTTGCGTTGGGGACAGATTTTAAATCTGTCCCCGATCCCGATAGATGTCTGGTCCGAGAGTTGTCGACCTCCGATGCGGAGGTTACACGGCGGGATAAAAGCCCGGGAGAGCACGGCCTCTCACGACTTTTGTTCGACGGTAACCGATTATATTTGGAGGAAGACATGTCTGATTTTTCCCGTTTTCGTTCCCGCACCCTCAAGCCGTCCAGCGGCAACCCTTCGCACCGGCACCATCCTTCGTTCGACAAGACGCAGTTGCACGGCTGGAAGGCCGCGCACAAGGAGGCGGAACTGCCGCACACCGGCTGGGACGCCGAGGAGAAGCGCTGCCTGGAACTGGGCCTGCAGGGCGCGGACAGCATCCAGGACAAGTCCATACCGACCTTTGCCCGCGGCGAGCTGCCGCACTACGCCGGCATCAACACCTTCATGAAGGCGCCGTACTGCGAGGACATCAAGGATGTGGGCAAGTTCGACGCGGCGATCATCGGCGTGCCGTTCGACGGCGGCACCACCTACCGGCCGGGGACACGCTTCGGGCCGCAGGGCATCCGCCGCATCTCGGCGCTCTACACACCCTATAACTACGAACTCGGCGTCGACCTGCGCGAACAGATGACCCTGTGCGACACCGGTGACGTGTTCACCATCCCGGCCAATATCGAGAAGACCTTCGACCAGATCAGCCGCGCGGTCGGTTACGTGTTCGCGAGCGGGGCGCTGCCGATCATCCTGGGCGGTGACCATTCGATCGGCTTTGCCACCGTGCGCGGTATCGCGCAGCAGACGGACAAACGGATCGGGATCATCCATTTCGACCGTCACGCCGACATCCAGGAGAAGGACCTCGACGAGCGCATGCACACCACGCCGTGGTTCCATGCCACCAATCTGCCCAACGTGCCGGCGTCCAATCTGGTGCAGATCGGCATCGGCGGCTGGCAGGTGCCGCGCCAGGCGGTGAAGGAGGCGCGCAAGCGCGACACCACCATCATCACCATGCACGATGTCGAGCGCCTCGGGCTGGACAAGGTGGCCGAGATCGCGCTCGAGACGGCCTGGAAGGATGCGGACGCGGTCTATCTGAGCTTCGACATCGACAGCGTCGACGCCGGCTTCGTGCCCGGCACCGGCTGGCCGGAGCCGGGCGGCTTCCTGCCGCGCGAGATCCTGTATCTGCTGGGGGCGGTCGCGCGCGAGGGCATCTGCGGCATGGAGGTGGTGGAGGTATCGCCGCCCTACGATGTCTCCGATATCACCTCGCTGATGGCCATGCGCGGCATCGTCGACGTGCTCGGCACTCTGGTCGCGCACGGCAAGATGGGCGCGCACCGGCATATCATCCGGGGCCGATGATCCGGATATGCCGGCCGCCCTTCCCAATCATGAGACGGGGACAGATTTATTTAATCTGTCCCCGATCGCGCGAAAAATAAATCTGTCCCGGAGTATTCGGAGTATTTCACGTGAATCCGCTGCGCCATTCGATGACATTATTGTGAAAGCGCGCCGCGTCGTGGTGCAAATATATTCGCGTTTTCGTTGCATAAAAACGTCGATGAAACATATTTCGTTAATAAATAACGAAATATTATTTGTGGCACAAAGGCTGCTATGTGTCCTGCGTACTTTGTTCGAACAAAGCACAGGAAAGACTCAGGATCGTTTCATCAACTTGCTAAATAGGTAGAGGGAGACAAAGGAAATGTATACGAAAAATTTCAGTCGTCTGGTTCTTGCGGCCAGTCTGGCGACGCCCGCGCTGTTCCTGGCGCCGGTCAGTGCCCAGGCCGGCACCATAGCTAACATCAGCGTCGCCAATATGTATCTGTGGCGTGGTCTGGACGTCAGTGCGTCCGATGCCCAGGTGAGCGGCACCCTGCAGTACAACGCAGATAGTGGCTTCTACGTCGGCGGCTGGGCCTCCAGCACCTGGGCCGGAGCCGGCTACGAACTCGACCTGTACGGCGGCTACGCCGGTTCCGCGGGCGATTTCAAGTACGACATCTCTTATTGGGAGTACCTGTATCCCGAGGCGGGATTCGTCGCCAACGATGACGTCGGACTCGGCGATACCGATGCGTCGGACCTCGTGCTCAGCCTGGGTTACGACATGTTCTCCGCCGCGGCCTATATCAACATGGACAGCGACATCGACGACGACATCTATTACACGCTGGGCGCCGCGATGGGCAAATTCGGCGTGACGTTTGGCTTCTGGACGCGCGATGACGGCGACGATGTGGGCGAAACGACGGGTGATGAATACAGCCATATCACCCTGAGCTACAACCCGATCGAGACGCTGACCTTCAAGGCGAGCATGGCCAGCTCGGATGATGGTTCCACGGAAGAAGACCCGCTGGTCCAGGTTTCCTACACCTGGGGCTTCGATCTGTAAGTAATGATGTTGCTGGAGTACGCAGTCTTGACCAGGAGGGGCGGCGCCGCAGGGGCGCCGCCCCTCGATCCGTTTCATCACTCATCACAAATATAAGGAAAGGGAACCATGAACAACCACAAATTGCTGAGTTGGAGAAGTTGGTACGGTCCGCTGGCCGCCGCCACCCTCGCAGCGGGCGCGCTGACCGCGCAGGCGGCGGATACGATCAAGGTCGGCGTGCTGCACTCGCTGTCCGGCACCATGGCGATCAGCGAGACGACGCTGAAGGACACCGTGCTGATGCTGGTTGACGCGCAGAACAAGAAGGGCGGCCTGCTCGGCAAGCAGCTCGAGGCGGTGGTGGTCGATCCGGCCTCGAACTGGCCGCTGTTCGCCGAGAAGGCGCGCGAGTTGATCCAGAAGGACAAGGTCGCGGTCGTCTTCGGCTGCTGGACCTCGGTATCGCGCAAGTCCGTGCTGCCGGTGTTCGAGGAACTGAACAGCCTGCTGTTCTATCCGGTGCAGTATGAGGGCGAGGAATCCTCCAAGAATGTGTTCTACACCGGCGCCGCGCCCAACCAGCAGGCGATCCCGGCGGTGGACTACCTGATGAAGGATCTCAGTGTGAAGCGCTGGGTGCTCGCCGGCACCGACTATGTCTACCCGCGCACCACCAACAAGATCCTCGAGGCCTACCTGAAGGCGAAGGGCGTCAAGGCCGAGGACATCATGATCAACTACACGCCGTTCGGCCATTCGGACTGGCAGAGCATCGTATCCGACATCAAGAAGTTCGGCTCCGAGGGCAAGAAGACGGCGGTGGTCTCGACCATCAACGGCGACGCCAACGTGCCGTTCTACAAGGAACTGGGCAACCAGGGCATCAGCGCGGACGCCATCCCGGTGGTGGCCTTCTCGGTCGGCGAGGAGGAGCTGCCGGCCTCGATACCAAGCCGCTGGTCGGCCACCTGGCCGCCTGGAACTACTTCATGAGCGTGGACGCGCCCGCGAACGACGCCTTCATCAAGCAGTGGCAGACCTTCATCAAGAATCCGAAGCGCGTGACCAACGACCCGATGGAGGCGCACGTGATCGGCTTCAACATGTGGGTCAAGGCGGTGGAGAAGGCCGGCACGACCGACACCGACGCGGTAGAGAAGGCCATCATCGGCATCGAGACGCCGAACATGACCGGCGGCATCTCGAAGATGCTGCCCAACCACCACATCACCAAGCCGGTGCTGATCGGCGAAATCCAGGATGACGGCCAGTTCGAGGTCGTATGGGAGACCGACGGCCTGGTGCCCGGCGACGCCTGGTCCGACTTCCTGCCCGGCAGCAAGGACATCGAGGCCGACTGGGTCACGCTGAAGTGCGGTAACTACAATACCAAGACCAAGAAGTGCTCCGGCCAGAATTTCTGAGCCGGCCCGGACACCGGCGCCGGGCATAACCGGCGCCGGCGCCCGCCTTAATTGGCGATCATCGTTCTGGCGGTCATCCCCGTGAATTTAGGGGATCCATGTGTGCTGGCTACTCATTGAGTCTGGATTCCCGCATGCGCGGGAATGACGAATCCGGGAAACCGGAACCACCAAATTAAAGAGTACACCCGATGCCACGATCGATCGTTCCCGCATGGAAGCTGCACCTGCGCGCGCTGTGGCTGCTGGTCTGGCTGCTGCCCCTCCCTGGCATGGCGCAGGACACCGTCACGGACCAGGCCTTGCGGGATACTGTCGCCGGCCTCACCAATCCCGATTTCGCCGCCAAACAGGCGGTGATTGAACAACTGATGCAGATGCCGCACCGGCGCAGCGCCGCCATCCTGACGGCGATGCTGAACGGCGATCTGAATTATCGCAAGGACGACGGGCGCGTCGTCATCGCACAGGCGGGCGAGGCGGATTACCGTCTGACCGATCCGGTCACGGGCGAGGATCTCGGCAGCGCCGAAAAATCCGGCCTCAAGAAGATCACGGTGAACAATCAGCTGCGCGGCGTGTTGCGCAATGCGATAGGTCAGCTGAACCTGTCGAGCGGCGATCCGGCCGACCGCCTGGCGGCGGTGCGCGAGACGATCAAGGACATGTCGCCGACATCGATTGAATTGCTGCGCGCGGCGCTGGCGCGCGAAAAAGACAGCCGGGTTCTCGAGCAGATGCAGAACGCGCTTGCGCTCGTCGACATGGGGAGCCCGGACAAGTCCGTACGACTCGGCGCGCTGGAACGCCTGGGCGGCAGCCTGGAGCCGGAGGTGCGCAACCGTCTGGCGGCCCTGATCGAACAGGACGGCAACGGCGCCTTCGTCGAGGCCGATCCCGATATCCGCCAGGCCGCCGTGGTCGCGCTGGCGCGCATCGACAACCGGGTGAAGATCTTCGGGCTGATGGAGACGGTATTCTTCGGCATCAGCCTGGGTTCCGTGCTGCTGCTGGCGGCGATCGGTCTGGCGATCACCTTCGGCGTCATGGGGGTCATCAACATGGCGCACGGCGAGCTGATGATGATCGGCGCCTATACCACCTATGTCGTGCAGCTCATGATGCCGGCGCACATCGATCTGTCGCTGTTCGTCGCGGTGCCGCTCGCGTTCGTGGTCGCGGGCCTGTTCGGCATACTGATCGAGCGCGGCGTGATTCGCTTCCTGTACGGCCGCCCGCTGGAAACGCTGCTCGCCACCTTCGGCATCAGCCTGGTGCTGCAGCAGATGGTGCGCTCGATCTTCTCGCCGCTCAACCGCTCGGTGGCGACGCCGTCCTGGATGAGCGGCTCGCTGGAGATCAACAGCGTGCTGTCGCTGACCTACAACCGCCTGTACATCGTCCTGTTCAGCCTGCTGGTGTTCGCCGCGCTGCTGCTGATCCTGAAGAAGAGCCGGCTCGGCCTGCAGGTGCGCGCGGTGGCGCAGAACCGCGCCATGGCGCGCGCCATGGGCGTGCGCTCGGACTGGGTCGACGCGCTGACCTTCGGCCTCGGCTCCGGCATCGCCGGCGTAGCCGGTGTGGCGCTCAGCCAGCTCACCAACGTCGGCCCCAACCTCGGCCAGGCGTACATCATCGATTCCTTCATGGTGGTGGTGTTCGGCGGCGTGGGCAACCTGTGGGGTACGCTGGTCGGCGCGCTCTCGCTCGGCGTGGTGAACAAGTTCCTCGAGCCGTGGTCCGGGGCGGTGCTCGCCAAGATCTTCGTACTGGTGGCGATCATCCTGTTCATCCAGAAGCGCCCGCGCGGACTGTTTCCGCAGAAGGGCCGGGCGGCGGAGGACTGAGCCATGCTGTCGCGCGGCCTCGTACGCAGCCTGCTCGAAAACGATCGCGGCGGTCGAATCTTCCTGCTGATGCTCGCCACGGTCGCGCTCGCGATCCCGGTCGCGAACCTCGTGATCCCCGAAGGCTCGCCGCTGCACCTGTCGGCCTATACGGTCACGCTGCTGGGCAAGTATCTGTGCTACGCACTGCTGGCGCTGGCGCTCGACCTGATCTGGGGCTATTGCGGCATCCTGAGCCTGGGCCATGGCGCATTCTTCGCGCTGGGCGGCTACGCCATGGGCATGTACCTGATGCGCCAGATCGGCGACCGCGGGGTCTACGGCAACCCGGTGCTGCCGGACTTCATGGTGTTCCTGAACTGGCAGGAGCTGCCCTGGTACTGGTTCGGCTTCGACCAGTTCTGGTTCGCCCTGCTGATGATCGTGCTGGTGCCCGGCCTGCTCGCCTTCGTGTTCGGCTGGTTCGCCTTCCGCTCGCGCGTCACCGGGGTGTATCTCTCCATCATCACCCAGGCGCTGACCTTCGCGCTGATGCTCGCCTTCTTCCGCAACGACATG
This sequence comes from Gammaproteobacteria bacterium, assembly GCA_016712635.1. Lineage (NCBI taxonomy): Bacteria > Pseudomonadati > Pseudomonadota > Gammaproteobacteria > Gammaproteobacteria bacterium. The sequence goes on from JADJQS010000006.1 coordinate 477,210, forward strand.
GGCTTCGGCGGCAACAACGGCCTGACCGATTTCAAGGACCTCCTCGGCTTCAATCTGCAGTCCGACGCGACGCGCGTCGCCCTGTTCCTGATCTCGGCGCTGGCGCTGGCGCTCGGCTACCTGGCCTGCCGCTACATCGTCAACTCCAAGCTCGGCCGCGTCGTGGTGGCGGTGCGCGACGCCGAGAGCCGCGCGCGCTTCATCGGCTACCGGGTCGAGCACTACAAGCTGTGGGTGTTCGTCTTCTCGGCGGTGCTGGCGGGCATCGCCGGCGCGCTCTACGTGCCGCAGGTCGGCATCATCAACCCGAGCGAGTTCTCGCCGCTCAATTCCATCGAGCTGGTGGTGTGGGTCGCGGTCGGCGGGCGCGGCACGCTCTACGGCGCGGTGCTCGGCGCCGTTCTGGTCAACTATGCCAAGACCTGGTTCACGACCGAGCTGCCCGACATCTGGCTGTTCGCGCTCGGCGGCCTGTTCGTGCTGGTGACCATCCTGATGCCGCAGGGGATCGTCGGACTGCTCGCGAAGCTGCGCGGCAGGAAGGCCGTGGTGCGCAAGGCGGGGGAGGCGACGTGAGCGACGGACGGGTCCCGCTGGACTCCGAAGGCCTGGCCCATGCCTCCATGGAGGGCGAGGTCGATACCAGCCATGGACCAATCCTGTATCTCGAGAACATCTCGGTCAGCTTCGACGGTTTCAAGGCGCTGAACAACCTGACGTTGTACGTCGATGACGGCGAGCTGCGCTGCATCATTGGCCCGAACGGCGCCGGCAAGACGACCATGATGGACGTCATCACCGGCAAGACGCGGCCGGATTCGGGCACCGTGTTCTTCGGCCAGACGCTGGACCTGACCCGCCTGTCCGAACACGAGATCGCGAGCGCCGGCATCGGCCGCAAGTTCCAGAAGCCGACCATCTTTCCCGCCCATACCGTGTTCGAGAACCTCGAGCTGGCCATGCAGGCCGACAAGCGCGTGTGGGTCTCGCTGTGGGCGCGCCTGTCCGGCGAGCAGCGCGACCGTATCGACGAGATACTGACACTGATCGGCCTGACCGGCCAGCGCGGTCAGCGCGCGCAGTCGCTGTCGCACGGCCAGAAGCAGTGGCTGGAGATCGGCATGCTGCTGATGCAGAATCCCCGCCTGCTGCTGGTCGACGAGCCGGTGGCGGGCATGACGCACCAGGAGATGGACCGCACCGCCGAGTTGCTCACGTCCCTGGCCGGCCGCCATTCGGTGGTGGTGGTGGAGCATGACATGGATTTCGTGCGATCCATCGCGCGCACGGTCACCGTGCTGCACGAGGGCAGCGTGCTCGCCGAGGGCGGCATGGACCAGGTGCAGAACGACCCGCGTGTGATCGAGGTCTACCTGGGACACTGACATGCTGGAGATCCGCGCGCTCAACCAGTTCTACGGCGAGAGCCACACCCTGTGGGACGTCGACCTGACCCTGCCGCGCGGAGGCTGCCTGTGCCTGATGGGGCGCAACGGCGTGGGCAAGACGACGCTGCTGCGCTCGATCATGGGCCTGCAGCCCGTCGCCTCCGGCACGATCCGCTTCGACGGCCAGGACCTGCACGCGCGCACCGCCGAGGCGCGCGCGCCGCTCGGCATCGGCTACGTGCCGCAGGGGCGCGAGATCTTTCCGCTGCTGACGGTGGAGGAGAACCTGCGCATCGGCCTGCCGGCGCGGCGCGACCGCAGCCGCGAGATCCCGGAGCGTATCTTCGAGCTGTTCCCGGTGCTGAAACAGATGCTGCGCCGGCGCGGCGGCGACCTCTCCGGCGGGCAGCAGCAACAGCTCGCCATCGGCCGCGCGCTGGTGCTGGAGCCGACCCTGCTGATCCTCGACGAACCCACCGAGGGTATCCAGCCCAACATCGTGCAGGAGATCGGCGACATCATCCGCCGCCTCAACGCCGAGCAGAACCTCACCATCCTGCTGGTCGAGCAGAAGCTTCCGTTCGCGCGACGCGTGGCGAAGGAATTCTGCCTGATGGACCGGGGGAGGATGGTGGCAACCGGGGATATCGGACAGCTCAGCGAGGGGTTGATTGATCAGTATCTGAAAGTCTAGTGAGGAGTGAGGTGTCAGGCGTGAGGAATTATTAATTATCTTACTCCTCACACCTCACTCCTCACTCCTCACACCTCACTCCTTACGCCTCACGTCTATTTATCCCGCAATAATTCGTTGATACCCACCTTCGACCGGGTCTTCTCGTCCACCTGTTTGATGATGACCGCGCAGTACAGGCTGTGGCTGCCGTCCTTGGCGGGCAGATTGCCGGAGACGACGACGGCGCCGGGCGGGATGCGGCCATAGGTGACCTCGCCGGTCATGCGATTGTAGATCTTGGTACTCTGCCCGATGTAGACGCCCATCGAGATCACCGCGCCCTCGCCGACGATGACGCCCTCGACGACCTCGGAGCGCGCGCCGATGAAGCAGTTGTCCTCGATGATGGTCGGGCTGGCCTGCACCGGTTCCAGCACGCCGCCGATGCCGACGCCGCCGGACAGGTGGACGTTCTTGCCGATCTGCGCGCAGGAGCCGACGGTCGCCCAGGTATCGACCATGGTGCCGCTGTCGACGTAGGCGCCGATATTGACGTAGGAGGGCATCAGCACCACGCCGGAGGCGATGTAGGCGCCCTTGCGCGCGCTGGCCGGCGGCACCACGCGCACGCCGGCGTCGCGGAATTCGCGCGGGTTGTAGGCCGCGTACTTGGGCTGCACCTTGTCATAGTAGTTGGTGAAGCCGCCCTTCATGAAAGTATTGTCCTCGATGCGGAACGACAGCAGCACCGCCTTCTTCAGCCACTGGTTGACGACCCATTCGCCGCCCTTCTTCTCGGCGACGCGCAGCTTGCCCTGGTCGAGCTGGTCGATCACCGTGTTGACCGCCTCCTTGACGTGGGTCTCCACGGTGCGCGGGGTGATGTCGGCGCGGCGCTCGAAGGCTTCATCGATGATGCGTTGCAGGTCGTTCATGCAGTTCTCCATTTCAAATAGGGGACAGATTTATAAATCTGTCCCCAGCTTCCTATCAAGAGGGGACAGATTTATAAATCTGTCCCCGCCTTTCCACTCAAATCCGTCCCCGGCAGTTAGTTTCGCTCGATGAAGTTTCGTATCCGCCACGCCGCCTCCACGCACTCCTCCAGCGGCGGCACCAGGGCCATGCGCACGCGGCCGCGGCCCGGGTCGAGGCCATGGGCGGGGCGCGACAGGTAGCTGCCCGGCAGCACGGTGACATTCTCCGCCGCGAACAGGCCGCGCGCAAACCCGGCGTCGTCACCCGGAGTCTGCGGCCACAGATAGAAGCTCGCCGCGGGACGGTCGACCGCGAGCACGGGCTTGAGTATGTCCAGCACGGCGGTGAATTTCTCGCGGTACAGCGCGCGGTTCCGGATCACGTGCTCCTCGTCGCCCCAGGCCAGCCGGCTGGCGGCCTGGGTGTGCGGCGGCATCGCACTGCCGTGGTACGTACGGTAACGGTGGAACTGCTCGATGATCGCGGCGTCGCCGGCGACGAAGCCGGAGCGCAGGCCGGGGACGTTCGAACGTTTCGACAGGCTCTGGAAGATGATGCAGTGTTTATATTCGGTGTTGCCGAGCGCATGCGCTGCCTGGAGCAGACCGGGCGGCGGCGACTCCTCGTCGTCGTAGAGTTCCGAGTAGCATTCGTCGGCGGCGATGATGAAATCGAAACGCTCGGCGAGTTCCAGCAGTTCGCGCATCGTGTCCAGGCCGATTACCGTGCCGGTGGGATTGCCTGGCGAGCACAGATAGAGCAACTGGCAGCGCTGCCAGGCTTCGGCCGGGACGGCGGCGAAATCCGGCAGCCAGTGCGTACCGGCGGTGGTGTTGATGTACCAGGGCTCGGCGCCGGCGAGCAGGGCGGCGCCTTCGTAGATCTGGTAGAACGGATTCGGCATCATGACGAGAGGGCGGCGCGTGCGGTCGATCACCGTCTGCGCGATCGCGAACAGGGCCTCACGCGTGCCGTTCACCGGCAGGATGTGGCGCTCGGGGTCGAGGCTTGCACCGGACAGTCTGTAGCGCCGCTGCAGCCAGGTCGAGATCGCCGCGCGCAGCTCCGGGTTGCCGCGCGTCAGCGGGTACTGCGCCAGTCCGTGCAGGTGGGTGATGATCTCCTCGGCGATGAAGCCGGGCGGCTGGTGTTTCGGTTCACCCATGGCCAGGCTGAGCGCGGACCTGCCCGCCGGGGGCGGGACGCCGTGCTTGAGGCGGGCCAGGCGTTCGAACGGGTAGGGCTGCAGTCGGGTCAGGTCAGGATTCATCTGAATTATCAATAAAGCGGTGTAACTAACTATAATTTATTAAACTATCTCATCTGAACCCCGGCCGGCGGCGGTGCGCGGGAAAATCGGGTCGGGATCTTCGCCGTCCTGTATCATGGCCCGGCGGTTTTCCGGGTCATCGGGCAACCGTCCCGAAAACGAAAATACCCCTGTCCCCGATTCGAAGTCGCACAGTATAAGACAAGCGGTCATGCCATCCAAACTCGCCGCCACCACTGTCCTGCCGCTTGCCGCCCTGCTGTTCGGCGCCGCCTTCTGGGGGGTGTCGTGGTTTCCCTTGCGCGTGCTCGAGGCGCGCGGACTCGTCGGCCTGTGGTCCACGCTGATCATCTACGGCACCGCGCTCGCCATCGGCCTCGCCGCCCTGGCCTTGCGCCGCGAGCGCCTGCGCTGGGACGGATGGGTGGTTCTGCTGCTGGCCGCGAGCGGCTGGTGCAACGTCGCCTTCATCCTCGCCGTGCTCGAGGGCAACGTGGTGCGCGTGCTGCTGCTGTTCTACCTGTCGCCGCTGTGGACGGTGATACTGGCGCGCCTGCTGCTGCAGGAGCAACTGTCGCTGGCCGCGCGCATCACCATGGCGGTGGCGATGGCGGGCGCCCTGATCATGCTGTGGGACACGACGACCGGCGCGCCCTGGCCGCGTGGCACCGCCGACTGGCTGGCCCTCACCTCCGGCTTCGCCTTCGCACTCAGCAATGTGACCATCCGCCGCATGCAGCATGTGTCGGTGTGGGGCAAGACCGTGGCGGCCTGGGCCGGCGTGGTGCTGGTCGCCGTCGCCTGGATCGCGCTGGAAGGCCTTGCGTTCCCGCCGGTCGGCGCGGGGGTGATCACCGGCGCGGTCGCCCTCGGCGCGTTCGGCATGGCGGTGATGACGATCGCGGTGGTCTACGGCATGACGCACATGCCGGCGCACCGCGCCGCGGTGGTGCTGCTGTTCGAGCTCGTGGTGGGGGCCGCCTCCGCGCAGTGGCTGACCGACGAGGTCGTCAAGCCGCAGGAATGGGCGGGCGGCGCGCTGATCCTGCTCGCCGGCTGGTTCGCCGCACGCGCCCAGATGCGAAGTTCCCATTAATTATTACGAGCAGGGACATGGGGGTGCGAGAGGAATCGCGAAACCTTCTGAGTATTGCATCACCTCGACCTCGTGATTGTGGCAGGGGCGCGCCCGTTGCGGCGGCCCGCGTTGGCTCTGGTCCATCCTCCCCGCGCAGGCGGGGATCTGGTGTTATCAGAAGCGTGCAAAGATCTAATCCAGGATCACGGCCTGCGCGGGATGGACGTGTTGGTGCACGCTGATCGATCTGCGGCGGCTGGGCTTCACATTATCCGTCCAAGCGGTGGCGGCTATCCGCCCAACCCGCGGCTTTGAGCGGGGACAGATTTGAAATCTGTCCCCGGCTGTACGATTGTCCCCGGCCTTGCGATTGAGGAATCGGGGGCATTCTGGTAACGTGTCACCATTCTTGAACGGAGCGGAATTCAGCAGACCTGCATGACCAAATTCATCTTTGTTACCGGCGGCGTGGTGTCTTCCCTGGGCAAGGGGATCGCGTCGGCCTCCCTCGGCACCATCCTCGAAGCGCGCGGCCTCAAAGTCACCCTGATCAAGCTCGATCCGTACATCAACGTCGATCCGGGCACCATGAGCCCGTTCCAGCACGGCGAGGTGTTCGTCACCGACGACGGTGCCGAGACGGACCTGGATCTCGGGCACTATGAACGCTTCGTCCACGCGCGCATGTCGCGCCGCAACAACTACACCACCGGGCGCATCTACGCGAGCGTGATCGCCAAGGAGCGCCGCGGCGACTACCTCGGCGCCACCGTGCAGGTGATCCCGCACATCACCGACGAGATCAAGCGCTGCATCCGCGACGGCGCCGGCGACGCCGACATCGCGCTGGTCGAGATCGGCGGCACGGTAGGTGACATCGAATCGCTGCCGTTCCTGGAGGCGATCCGCCAGCTCGGCGTCGAACTCGGCCACGACAATGCGCTTTACATGCACCTGACGCTGGTGCCGTACATCCCGGCGGCGGGCGAGATCAAGACCAAGCCGACCCAGCACTCGGTGAAGGAACTGCTGTCGATCGGCATCCAGCCCGACATCCTGATGTGCCGCGGTGACCGTCCGCTGCCGCGCGACGAGCGGCGCAAGATCGCGCTGTTCACCAACGTGCAGGAACGCGCCGTGATTTCGGCGATCGATGTCGACTGCATCTACAAGATTCCGGTGCTGCTGCACGAGCAGGGACTGGACGACCTGGTGGCGGAAAAATTCCGCCTCGACGTGCCCAAGGCCGACCTGTCCTCCTGGCAGCGCATCGTCGAGGCGCTGGAGCACCCGACCGGCGAGGTGACCGTCGCACTGGTCGGCAAGTACACCGACCTGACCGACGCCTACAAGTCGCTGTCCGAGGCGCTGATCCACGCCGGCATCCACACACGCACGCGGGTGCGCATCCGCTACATCGACGCCGAGGAGATCCAGCGCAGCGGGGTCGGCGTCCTGCGCGGGATGGACGCGATCCTCGTCGCCGGCGGCTTCGGCGAGCGTGGCATCGATGGCAAGATCAGGGCCGCCGGGCACGCGCGCGAACAGAAGATCCCCTATCTCGGCATCTGCCTCGGCATGCAGGTCGCCGTCATCGAATACGCGCGCAGCAAGGCCGGGCTCGCCGGCGCGCACAGCACCGAATTCAATCCCGCCACGCCATACCCGGTCATCGCCATGGTGACGGAGTGGACAACGGCGGAGGGACAGGTCGAGCGCCGTACGCAGGATTCCGACCTCGGCGGCACCATGCGCCTCGGCGCGCAGCAGTGCCGGTTGGAGCCGGGCACCCGGGCGCGCGAGCTGTACGGGCAGGACGTAATTTCCGAACGCCACCGCCACCGCTACGAGGTCAACAACCGTTTCCTCGACGCGCTGCAGCAGGCCGGCCTGGTCGTGTCCGGCCGCTCGCTCGACGGCCAGCTGGTGGAGATGATCGAGCTGCGCGACCACCCGTGGTTTGTTGCCAGCCAGTTCCATCCGGAGTTCACCTCCAATCCGCGCGACGGCCACCCGTTGTTCAGCGGATTCATACGCCAGGCGCGCGTCGTGGCCGAACAGGGAGTGAAGCGCGCGCTGGTGGGTGCGTGACGCCATGAAACTGTGCGGTTTCGAGGCCGGGATCGACCGGCCGATCTTCCTCATCGCCGGACCCTGCGTGATCGAGAGCCGTGCGCTGGCGCTGGAGACCGCCCAGGCCCTGAAGGAACTGGCCGGGCGGGTCGGCGTCCCGTTCATCTACAAATCCTCCTTCGACAAGGCCAACCGGACCTCGAGCAAGAGCTACCGCGGCCCCGGCCTGGAGGAGGGCCTGCACATCCTGGAAGAGGTGAAGAACCGCATCGGCGTGCCGGTGCTGACCGACGTGCACGAGGATACCCCGCTGGCGGAAGTCGCGGCGGTGGTCGACGTGCTGCAGACGCCGGCCTTCCTGTGCCGCCAGACCAATTTCATCCAGAACGTCGCCCGCCAGGGCCGGCCGGTCAACATCAAGAAAGGCCAGTTCCTTTCCCCCTGGGACATGAAGAACGTGGTGGATAAGGCGCGCGAGACCGGCAACGACCACATCATGGTATGCGAGCGCGGCGTGTCCTTCGGCTACAACACCCTGGTGTCCGACATGCGCGGACTGGCCGTCATGCGCGAGACCGGCTGCCCGGTGGTGTTCGACGCCACCCATTCGGTACAGCAGCCGGGCGGGCGCGGCGCCTCCTCGGGCGGTCAGCGCGAGTTCGTGCCGGTGCTGGCCCGCGCTGCGGTGGCGGCCGGCGTCAGCGGCCTGTTCATGGAGACCCACCCGGACCCCGAGCGCGCGCTCAGCGACGGTCCCAACGCCTGGCCGCTGGGCCGGATGGAGGAGCTGCTGCGGACCCTGTGTGCGCTGGACGCGGTGGTCAAGCGCGACGGTTTCATCGAGTCCGATTTTTGAATTTCCCCGCGAAGAGCGTAAACTGTGCGCCGGGAAACCGGCAGATTGAAAATCAAAAAATGGGGACAGATTTAATTTTTGACCGGTTGCTCTTCATTTAACGGAGATCATCCCGCAAAAATAAAATCTGTCCCCATTTTTTATCCAACTTGATTTGATTAAGGAATACGATGGCGAAGATAGTTGATGTGGTCGGGCGCGAGATCCTCGATTCGCGCGGCAATCCGACGGTCGAAGCGGACGTGATACTGGATTCCGGCGCGCGCGGCACCGCCGCGGTGCCCTCCGGCGCATCCACCGGGTCTCGCGAGGCGATCGAGCTGCGTGACGGCGATGCGCGCCGCTACGGCGGCAAGGGAGTCACCAGGGCGGTCGCGCACATCCATAAGGAGATCCGCGGCGCGCTGCTCGGCAAGGACGCGGCGGACCAGACGGCGCTCGACCGCGTCATGATCAATCTCGACGGCACGCCGAACAAATCGCGCCTCGGCGCCAATGCCATCCTGGCGGTATCGCTGGCGGCGGCGCGCGCCGCGGCCGAGGCGCGCGGCCTGCCGCTCTACCGCCATCTCGGCGGTGACGGCCCGTTCACGCTGCCGGTGCCGATGATGAACGTCGTCAACGGCGGCGTGCACGCCGACAACCGGCTCGACATGCAGGAGTTCATGATCATGCCGGTCGGCGCGCCGAACTTCCGCGAGGCGCTGCGCATCGGCGCCGAGGTGTTCCACACCCTGAAGAAGGTGCTGCACGAGCGCGGTCTCAATACCGGCGTGGGCGACGAGGGCGGCTTCGCGCCCGACCTCGAATCCAACCAGCAGGCGATCGAGGTGATCCTCGAGGCCGTCGGCCGCGCCGGCTACCAGGCCGGCAAGGACGTCTACATCGCGCTCGACCCGGCCAGCTCGGAGTTCTACAGGGACGGCGCCTATCAGCTCGAGGCCGAAGGCCGGAAGCTCAGCTCGGCGCAGTTCGCCGACTACCTGACCGATTGGGCGAACCGCTACCCGATCGTCTCGATCGAGGACGGCATGGCGGAAAACGACTGGGACGGCTGGGATCTGCTGACGCGCAAGATCGGCGACCGTGTCCAGCTCGTCGGCGACGACCTGTTCGTCACCAACACCCAGATCCTCAAGGAAGGCATCGAGCGCAGCATCGCGAACTCGATCCTGATCAAGGTCAACCAGATCGGCACGCTGACCGAATCGCTGGCCGCGATCCGCATGGCCAAGGACGCCGGCTACAGCGTGGTGATTTCGCACCGCTCCGGCGAGACCGAGGACACCTTCATCGCCGACCTCGCGGTCGCGACCAGCGCCGGCCAGATCAAGACCGGCTCGCTGTCGCGCTCCGACCGCGTGGCGAAGTACAACCGGCTGGTGCGCATCGAAGAGGCGCTCGCCGGCGGCGGGACCTACGCCGGGCGCGGCGCCCTGCGGGCGTTCCGCAAGGCATGAGACGCGCGTCTTGGCGAGCGGAGCCCTGATCAGGAGACGCGGCGGAGCGACTCCCCGGTCCGCGCACAAAGGCGGCAGCCGCCGGATTCCGTTTTACCTGCGCCCGCTCGCGGCTGATCACGGTCGCCTGATCTCGCGCATCACCCTGGCGGTCCTGCTGTTACTGCTGGTACTTTTGCAGGTGAGGCTGTGGTCGAACGCTGACGGCATCTCCGGCATCTGGCGCCTCAATTACGAGATCGCGCGCCAGCAGCAGGAAAATGAGGTCCTGCGCGAGCGTAACGAGGCGCTTGAGGCCGAGGTGGTTGACCTGAAACAGGGTGAGGCGGCGGTGGAAGAGCGCGCGCGCGCCGAGCTCGGCATGATCCGCAAGGACGAAACCTTCTTCCAGACCGTGGAACCCTGAGGGAACGGCATGACGGACGCACAGAACACCACCGTCGCCGACCAGGATCCGGCCTACTGGGTAGTTATCCCCGCGGCGGGTTGCGGCAACCGCATGGGCGCCGGCGTGCCCAAGCAATACCTCGAACTTGCCGGCCGCACCGTCATCGAACATACCCTCGCGTTGTTTTCCGGCCATCCGCTGGTCGCCGGCATCGTGGTGGCGCTGCCGCCGAACGACACGGAATGGACGCGGCTGGCCCCGCCAACAGTCTGCCCGCTGGATACGGTGACGGGCGGCGCGGACCGCCATATCTCCGTGCTCAACGCCCTGCGCCGCCTGAGCGTGCTGGGGCAGCCGAACGACTGGGTGCTGGTGCATGACGCCGCGCGGCCGTGCCTGCGCCGCGCCGATCTCGATCGCCTGATCGCCATGCTGCAGGACCATCCGGTCGGCGGCCTGCTCGGCGTGCCGGTACCCGATACCCTGAAGCGCGTCGACACGCGCGGCGACGTGATCGAGACGCTGGCGCGCGAGGGCGTATGGCGCGCGTTGACGCCGCAGATGTTCCGGCTCGGCGCGCTGCGGACCGCACTCGAGGCGGCCGTCGCGGGCGGACGCGCAGTAACCGACGAGGCAGGCGCGATGGAGCATGCCGGCCACGCCGTGCGCATGGTGGAAGGACACGCCGACAACATCAAGATCACCGCGCCGGGAGACCTCGCACTCGCCGAGGTATTCCTGCGCCGGAGACAGGAAGAAGGAGAATGACGCGCATCGGCTGCGGCTACGACGCGCACCGCTTCGTGCCGGACCGGCCGCTCGTCATCGGCGGGGTCGAGATCCCGTATGAGCTCGGTCTGCTCGCGCATTCCGACGGCGATGTGCTGATCCACGCCCTGTGTGACGCGCTGCTCGGCGCCGCCGGACTCGGCGACATCGGCCGCCACTTCCCGGACAATTCGGCGGAATTCGCCGGCATCGACAGCCGCATCCTGCTGCGGCGCGTGCTGGAACAGCTGCGCCAGCGCGGCTACGGCATCGTCAACGTCGATGCCACGCTGATCGCGCAGAAACCGAAGTTCGCCCCCTACATCGACTCCATGACCGCCATCCTCGCCGCCGACCTCGGCCTTCCCATCGACTGCGTCAACGTCAAGGCCACCACGACCGAGGGCATGGGGTTTACCGGAAGGGCGGAGGGTGTCGCGGCGTATGCGGTGGTCTTATTGGAAGAAAGAGAAGAACGGGGACAGATTTAAAATCTGTCCCCTCAACTCCGGAACCGGAAGGGGACGGATTTGAAATCCATCCCCGGATGGGGTATCTCAGGCGTTGGCCTGCGCCAGCTTCACCCGCTGTTCATACGCCTCGCGCGCGATGCGGATGTCTTCGAGAAAATAGGGCAGTTCCTTCATCAGCAGCGCCTGCGGGCCGTCAACCAGGGCCTTGCTCGGCTCGGGGTGGAAGTCGACCAGTACCATGTTGGCGCCGGCGACGATCCCCTGGGCGGTGACGTGCATGAGGTCGAGGATGCCGTCCGGGTTGCGCGTGCGCGCGCCGACCGAGTGTGACGGGTCGATGCACACCGGCATGCGCGTCAGGCGCTTGATCACGGGCACGTGGGCGAAGTCGACGAAGTTGCGGTGCGGGTCGCCCATGTTGGTCTTCATGCCGCGCAGGCCGAAGATCACCTTGCGGTTGCCCTCGCTGGCGAGGTATTCCGCTGCGTTGAGCGATTCCTCCAGCGTGATGCCGAAACCGCGCTTGAGCAGCACCGGGAACTCGTGCTGACGGCCGGTGAACTTGAGCAGCTCGAAGTTCTGCGTGTTGCGCGTGCCGATCTGCAGCATGATGCCGGTCGGATTTCCAGTCTGCTCGAGTGCCGCCTTGATCTCCATGATATGGGCCTCGTGCGTCACCTCCATCGCGATGCACTTGATGCCGTACTTGCCCGCCAGCTCGAACACGTAGGGCAGGCACTTCTTGCCGTGGCCCTGGAAGGAATACGGATTGGTGCGCGGCTTGTAGGCGCCCATGCGCGTGCACACCTGGCCGTTCTCCTGCAGTGCCTTCAGCATGCGCTCGACATGCTCGGGCGTATCGACGGCGCACAGCCCGGCGAAGACGTGCAGCGTATCCTGGCCAAAGCGCAGACCGTTGTATTCGAACGAGGTGGGGCGGTTGTCGCCCTTGTGGCGGCCGAGCACACGGTATTCCTCCGACACGCGCACCACGCGCTCGACACACGGCAGCACGGACATCTCCGCCTCGTTGAGTGCGAGGGTGTCACCGATCAGGTAGATCTCGGTCAGGGTCTGCTTCGTGCCGACCTCCTGGTGGATGCGCGACTGGATGTTCGGCAGGTTCTCCAGGTGGTTCATCAGCTGGCGGAACTCGGCGCCGTTGCGGTCGGTGTTGGAGGAAAGGATCAGGATCATGTGGTGGTTACCTATTATGTGTTTGGGTAATTTCTTATGGATAACGCTTAATGTACATTCCGGTGAGGCGTGAGGAGTTAGGTGAAGAGAAAGAATATAAACTATTAATTTACTAAGTGCTTGACGGGAAAAATAAGCCCGGGAAGCATTACGCCTCACGCCTCACGCCTCACGCCTCACGCCTCACGCCTCACGCCTCACGCCTCACGCCTCACGCCTAATCCCTGAACCTCCGCGTCAGATCTCCATACGCATCGATGCGGCGGTCGCGCAGGTAGGGCCACATCCTCCGCACTGCCTCACTGCGTGCGCGGTCGATCTCGACGACGAGCACTGCCGGTTCGGCGGCGGCCGCCTCGGCGAGGATCTCGCCCTGCGGTCCGCACACGAAGCTGCCGCCCCAGAATTCAATGCCGTCAGACTGGCCGGACGGATCCATCTCGCGGCCGACGCGGTTGCAGGCGGCGACCGGAAGGCCGTTGGCGATCGCATGCGCGCGCTGTATGGTGCGCCACGCATCACGCTGACGCGAGCGTTCTGTCTCGCCGTCGCGCGGGTCCCAGCCGATGGCGGTCGGGTAGAGCAGGATATCGGCGCCAGCCAGCGCCATCAGGCGCGCCGCCTCCGGATACCACTGGTCCCAGCATACCAGCACGCCCAGCCGCCCGACCGAGGTGTTGACCGGCATGAAGCCGAGGTCGCCCGGCGTGAAATAGAATTTTTCGTAGTAGCCCGGGTCGTCCGGGATGTGCATCTTGCGGTATGTACCGGCCAGTGTACCGTCGCGCTCGAGCACGACGGCGGTGTTGTGATAGAGCCCGCTCGCGCGGCGCTCGAATACCGAACCGACGATTACCACGCGGAGCTCGGCGGCGAGGGCGGCGAGGGCGCGCGTGCTCGGCCCCGACGGGATCGGCTCCGCCAGGTCGAAGGCGGCGGGGTCCTCGGTCTGGCAGAAGTAGGGGCCGGCATGGAGCTCCTGCAGCAGGACGAGGTCGGCGCCGCGCGCCGCGGCGGCACGGATGCCCTCCGCGCTGTGCGCGAGGTTGTCCGCGCGGTCGGCGCCGCAGGCGTGCTGGACCAGTCCGAGTTTGAGCGAGGCAGAGGTCATGGATGCGGCTTCATCATCGAATTCCTGCCGCCGCGTCTGAGAGCACGCCGGCGGGAATCTGCATCGTAGCACAGTGCAGGCTGCCGTTCTGCGAGATCAGGGGGAGGCACGGGATGTCGATGATCGCGCGGCCGGGAAAGCAGTCGGCGAGGCGGTCGAGGGCGACCTGGTCGGCGGGATCGCCGTATACCGGCACGAGCACCGCGTCGTTGACGATGAGGAAGTTGGCATAGCTCGCCGCCAGCCGCCGGCCGTCGCGGTCGCGCCTGGGCTGTGGCAGCGGCAGCGGTACCAGCGTATAAGGCTGGCCGGCGGCATCGCGCAGCGCGGCCAGTTCCGCCGCCATCGCCCGCAGCTCCGGGTAATGTTCATCTGCCGGATTATCGCAGGCCGCATAGGCGATGGTGCGCTCGTCGCAGAAGCGCGCCAGCTGGTCGATGTGGCTGTCGGTGTCGTCGCCGGCGAGCCAGCCGTGTTTGAGCCACAGCAGTCGCGTGACGCCGAGCTCCTCTTTAATGAATCCTTCGATGCGTTCCTGTGTCCAGCCGGGATTGCGCGTCGGCGCGAGCAGGCATTGCGTGGTGGTGAGCAGTGTGCCGTTGCCGTCACTTTCGAGGCTGCCGCCCTCCAGCACGAAGTCCGAGCGGCGCAGCGGCGTGGCGCCGAAGGCGCCCTGCGCGTGCAGGCGGCGCGTGATCTCGTTGTCCGCCGCCGCCTCGTATTTGCCGCCCCAGCCGTTGAAGGTGAAGTCGCACAGCACCGGCCGGGCGTGTTCGAGCAGGGTGATCGGGCCGTGGTCGCGCACCCAGACGTCGTTCGACGGGGCGGTGTAGAAGCGCACCGCTTCCATGCGGGCGCGGACATGTTCGAGCTGTGTTGCGATATGGTCGCGGTGCGCATCGTCGCGGCAGGTGATGATCACCTGTTCGTGGCGGCTGATGCACGCGGCGATGGCGGCGAACACCGGCTCGACGCCGGTGAGTTCCGATTGCCAGTCACTGTCGGCGTACGGCCAGGTCAGCATGACCGCGTCCTGCGGTTCCCATTCGGCCGGCAGGCGGCGCGGACTGGCGGTGGAGGGTATTGTCATGATCCTGGGTCACGCCCGCGGCGCGGCTTCTGAAGAAGCCGCATATGATGCCATCAAACGCCCGCCCTGTCTCCAGCCGGGGAGTGCGGGCGCGGGGGTGGGGCGGACTCAGGGTTTGGGCGGACGCGGGACGACGCTGTGGATGACGTACTGGCGTTCGAAATACACGGTGCCGGCCGGATACACCCAGCGCGTGATCGGAGGGTCGCCGACCGCGGGCAGGATCTGGACGGGCTTGCCAAAGGACTGTTCCACCACGCTCATGGTCATGCCACGGTCGGGCAGCGCGGAGACGGTGGTGTCAGCCGGTGCGCCCTGTACAGCAGCCGTCGCGAGCAGCAGTGCCGCGGCAGGGATCAGGCGTGTGAGATAGGGTGATAATTTCATGCGCAACACTCCCGGTTCGTGACGGGCCTGTAGGGAAGCGGCGGCGGAAGTAAAGTCTTTAAGACGACGGGACGGAGAAAAGACGCCCGTCACAAAACCCGCCCTGATCAGGGCGAATCCGAGAATTTCACGCAGTTGCGCCCACCCGCCTTGGCGGCGTAGAGCGCGGTATCGGCCTTCTCGAACAGGCCCTCGCTGTTGTCGCCCTTGCTGAAACAGGCTACGCCGAGGCTGATCGTGACGGCGATCCTGTGGTCACAGTAGTGGAGTTCACTGGCCTCTATCGCGCCGCGGATGCGTTCGGCGAGCAGCATCGCGCCCTGTTTACCGGTATTGCTCAGCAGGATGAGGAATTCCTCGCCGCCGGAGCGGAACAGGACGTCGGTGCGGCGCGTGCAGTCGGTGAGCGTCTCGGCGACGGCCTTGAGGACGTAATCACCCGCGAGGTGCCCGTAGGTGTCGTTGATCAGCTTGAAATGATCGATGTCCGCCGCGATCAGCGACAGCGAGTTGCCGTGCCGGCGCGCGAGTTCGGTCTCGCGGATGAGCGCGCTGTTCATCGCGGCACGGTTGTTGACGCCGGTGAGCGGATCTGTGAGCGCCGCCGTGAGTGCGTGCCGGTACATGATGGCGTTGCGCAGGGGATACACCAGGCAGCAGAGCAGGTGCTCGATCAGGTGGGTCTCGTTGACCGTGAACTTCTTGCGCCGCGTCAGGACCAGCTGGCCGAGCGACTGTGCCGCCACCACCAGCTGATAGGAACAGGAATGCTTCTCGGACTTGCCGTGAGATACCGCGATCTGCAGCGGTTTGTATTCGAAGCTGATGCTGTTATGGGGAACGAGACCGTGGATCTGCTGGGAAAAGACTTCGATCAGCTGGTCGATATCGAGCGTCGTCTGCAGCATGCCGGCGATCTGCAGCGCCTTGGCGGTCCCTTCGGGCAGGCCCGCATCGGTCTCGATGGCACTGGACATCAGGGCCAGGTTACCCAGCTCGTAGACCGGTTCGCTGCTGTCCTTTTTCCTTTGTTGCGGCATCGATGAGTCTCCCTCCCTTCTCATCGCAGGTATCCAATGCGTAACATAGCAACATCCGTGCCAGCGTCTATCGGAACGGAATCTTTCTTGGATTTTAGAAAGTTAGGGAATGTGTTTGATATTCTTAGCACACTCCTCCGATGAAGAAAATAGGCGGCGACGGGCATGGCTCGCCAACAAACCGGCGGCGGGCGCAGCCTCTCCTGACGTCCTCATGCAGCAGATGCAATTAATCCACTGAATGAATTCTGACTTTTCTCCCGGTCATCCCTGCTGAGACAGAGCCGGCCGTATACCGGACTTGCCCGCCGCCGCCCCCCTGCGCATGATAGTGCGGCAGGTCAGGACAACATCATCGCCATTGGCGCCAGGGAAGGTGCACATGCAAAGGATCCCGCTTCATTCGGTGGAGGAGCTGTTGCGACTGGTGGACGGCCGCAGGCCGCCGCCCGACCGGCCGCTCGGCAGCATCCTGCTCGAATCCAAACTCATCAATCCGGCCCAGCTGGACCAGGCCCTGGCCCGCCAGCGGCAGGAGCGCAGCAAACACCTCGGACGCATACTGATCGAAAGCGGGCAGCTCAGCGTCGGGCAGATCAACGAGGCGCTCGCCAGCAAATTCGGCATTCCCTGTGTCGTGCTCGAATACCTGCAACTGGATGCCGCCGTGCTGGCGCGGTTGCCCGCCGAGTTCGCCGTGCAGCATTCGGTGCTTCCGCTGGCCGAGAGTGGCGAGCGGCTGATCGTGGCGCTCGAGAACCCGCTCGATGCCGCCACGCTGGAGCTGATCCGCTTCAACACCGGCGCCAGCGTGGTCCCGGTGCTGGCCGCGGCGGAGGACATCGCGCTCGCCCACAACCGGTATTATTCGCAGGCCGACGAGGATGAGGCGCTGGAGGTGGCCAGGCCGGATGCGCCGCCCGACGACGCGGACGCCGAAGCGTCCGCGGATCCGTCCACGCGCGAAGCGACGCGCAAGCCCATCGTCCGCCTGCTGAGCGCCGTCATACTGCAAGGCATCATGCGACGCGCCTCCGACATCAATATCCGCCCGGATCGCGATCGCGTCGGCGTCTATTACCGGATCGACGGCAGCCTGCAGTACGCGCGCGCTCTGCACAAATCGCTGCTCCCGGCCCTGGTGAGCCGGGTCAAGATCATCGGCCACATGAACATTGCCGAACGCCGCCTGCCGCAGGAGGGTAACGCGAGGCTGCATCGCGGCGGGCGCGACATTGACCTGCGCATCTCGGTGATCCCCACGGTGAACGGAGAGAGCGTGGTGATCCGCATCCTCGACAAGGAGGTCGGCCTCAAGCCGTTCATGCAGCTCGGCCTGCCGGAGCGCGAGGCCGGCCATATGCTGCGCATCCTGCAGCGCCCGCACGGCCTGCTGCTGGTCGCCGGCCCGACCGGCTCGGGAAAATCGACCACATTGTACGCACTGTTGAACGAGATCCGCACCACGGGCGCCCATATCCTGAGCGTGGAGGATCCGGTCGAATACGGCATGGACGGCGTCGAGCAGGTGCAGATCGCGGACAGGATCGGCCTGGGTTTCGCCGAGGTGCTGCGCCGGTTCCTGCGCCACGATCCGGATGTGATCATGGTCGGCGAGATCCGCGACGGCAAGACCGCCGCCATCGCCTGCCAGGCCGCGCTGACCGGCCATCTGGTGTTGAGCACGCTGCACACGAACAGCGCGCCCGACACCGTCACCCGGCTGATCGACATGGGGATGGAGCCGTACATTCTGGCGTCGATCCTCCTTGGCGTGATGTCACAGCGCCTGATCCGGCTGAACTGCACCCGGTGCAGCCACCCGGAGGAGGCGGGCGCCCTGCCGCCTCATCCGGTGCGGGGTCAGGGGTGGGGACGTGGTGAGTTCCGGCGCGGCGCCGGCTGCGCCGCCTGCAACTTCACCGGCTATGCGGGGCGCTGCGTCATCTGCGAGGTGCTGCCCGTCACCCCGGAGATCGCCGCCCTCATCGGGTCCGGCGCCCCGGCCGCGGCGCTGGCCGCGCTGGCGCGGGAACAGGGTATGACGCCCCTGCTGGGGCAGGCGCTGCAGCTGGCCCGCGAGGGTCGGACCTCCCTCGAAGAGGCGCTGGCGGTTGCCGGCGCATGAGATGCCGGATGCCCGGATCGCCCGCAGCCCGGACTGCCGGGTTAGGGATATAATGAGTGCCATCATGCCCGGACGGTTGCGGCAGACCGGCCTCCTAGCGGGAGTTTCGTCATGCGGTATCCCAGTATCTACAGCCATCCTTTCATCCTGGCGCTTGTATTGCTGTGTGCCGGCTGCAGCGGCGAAGGCGGCATCGGTGGCGGTTCAGCTGCCACTGCCACCGGAGTGCTCAAGGATGCGAATGTCTCCGGACTGAGTTATCGCTCCGGGGAGGAAGAGGGAGAGACCGGCGTTGACGGCAGCTTTTCCTATGAGGTGGGACGGGACGTGACCTTCTCCATCGGGGAGCTGATCGTAGGCACCGCCCCCGGACAGGACGTGATCACACCCATCGATTTTGTCCAGGCCGGCGGGGTGAATTCGGCCGCGGTCATCAACATCGTCAGATTCCTGCTGTGGCTCGATGAGGACGCCGTTCCCGCGAACGGGATTGAGATCAGCGAGGAACTGCGCGAGCACGCCGAAGTGACGCCGTCGATCTGGAATCCGGTCAGCTTCAATGTCAGCGAGGGCGTTTTCAATTCGGAACTGGACCTGCTCTTCTTCGACATGAACATTTTTCGAGGACCGCGCTCCCTGCCTACGGCGACAGAGGCGAGGAACCATATGACCGCGACATTGCAGTGCCTGCGCTCGGGCGCCTTCCGCGGGACGCTCGTCGGCGATGATAGCGGCGACTTCGGGGTGATGATTGATGCGGCGACGGGCGAACTGCGGGGGTTTGCCACGCGTAACCTGAGCCAGACCCTGATCGGTCTGGAGGGGACCTCGCCCGTCAGTCTGGATCAGCAGGCCTTTTTTATCAGCGGTGATACCAATCCGAACACCACCTTCATGGGACGCATGCTTGATGCGGACTCCGTGACCGGCGCGTGGCAGATTGCGGCGGCGCAGCAGATCGACGGCACCTTCCAGGGGGAAAGGATCGGCGGCGACGACGCCGCCGTCTATCGTTTCACCGCGACCTATGAAGGCGCGGACAGCGGGATATACACTTTCGATATCAACGCGGCCGGTAACGTGACCGGTGTGGCATACAGCGTGGAAGGTGATGTGCTGACGACCCTGTCGGGCACCCTGGACGGGAATGTGAGCATCACCGCCGAAACCGGGAACCAGCTCGACATCGTGGCGGATGTCGGTCTGGCGGCCGGCACGTTGAACGGATTCGATACCCAGGGCAACACCATCACCGGGAGCGGCTGCCGACTCAACTAGGGAAGTTCCGATTAATTCGTCATGCCCGCGCAGGCGGACATCCAGGCCCTTGAATTACTGGATTCCTGCTTTCGCGGGAGTGACAACCAGGTAATGATTCAGAGTTTCCTTGGAGGATTTCCGGTGCCCCGGTTGTAGCGCCGGCCACGGTCAACGCTGTCGTGGATTCCCGACGATGCCGCCGGCAGCGGAGGACGGGTGCCGCACAGTCCTGCGGGGTGCGCGGGAATATTTTATCCGCCTCCTTGACTCCCTTCTCCTTTCCCTAGCATTCTTACTAGCGGTTCGCAGCGGGGATTGCCATGGCTGCAGGAGGAACGGGAGGCTAGATGGTCGCGGCATACGGCGGGCGCGGTGTGGGTCCGCATATCGAGGTCAGACCGGCGGAGACGCGGGATGCGCACACGCTGGCGCAGATCGAACGGCGCTGTTTCGATCCGTCAGTCTATGGCCATCTCCTGATGAGTGAAGCTGAATTCACGCGCATGGTCGGGCGTTCGCGCTCGAGCCTGATCGTCGCCGAGATAGACGGCAGGCTGGCCGGTTATGCCGCCGTCTTCTTCGTTCGCCAGAAACGTCTGTCCTGGTTTTATTCACATGCGGTGGATGAGGAGTTCCGCGGCATGGGCGTCGGTACGCGCCTGTTCCGCTGCGCGGAACAACAGGCCGTTGCCAACGATTGTCCCTGCATGATCCTCGAGATCCGCGGCAAGAGGGAGCTGTTCCAGCGCTATACACGCTACGGCTATAGCGTGATCAGGGAGATCCCGGGATTCTATCCCGACGGCAGCACCGCGATACGCATGGGCAAGCTGCTGACGGCGGAAGACGCCCCGGCGAACACGCGGGATCCCGCCCCGATACTGGCGGCGATCTAGGGGACAGATTTTCAATCTGTCCCCATACCAGCAGGGGGCGGACTCCCAGTCCGTCCCTCCGCATTATTCCCCAAAATCCCCCGCGCGCATTCCAGCCCGCTGCGCACCGCGCCTTCGAGTGTCGAGGGGTAACCCGTCGCGACCGCGTCCCCGGCCAGCCAGCAGGCCTCCACGGGCGTCTCCACCTGCGGGCGCAGGGCGTTGATGCCATAGCGGCTGAGGAAGGTGGCGCGCTTCTCGCACAGGGTGAATACCCGTTCCGGTGCCGGCCAGTGCGGAAAACACACCTCCAGTTCGGCGGCGACGCGCCGCTGCAGCTCCCCGCGCTCCAGTTGCATATGTTCGCCCGGCCCGCTGATGACCGCGGCGATGAGCCCGGGTTCAAGGCTGCTGCCGAGATCGAACACCCACTGGGCGAGCGCGCCGTGAAGCCCGACCATCGGATGCGGGAGGCGGGCGGAGGGTGGGTAGTGCAGGTACAGGGTGCAGACGGGCGAGAATTCGAAGTGCGCCAGGCGATCCGTCAGCGCGTGGAGAGGGGCGCAATCCTCGATCAGGCGCAGGCAGGCCGTCGGCGGCAGGGCGAGGATGACGTGGTCGGCGGCCAGGCGGGTGCCATCCGCGAGCAGGACGGCCGCGATCCTGCCGCGCGCGACCTCGAGACCGGCGGCGCGCGTACCCAGCATGATGCGGCCTCCGCGCGCTTCGATGAAACGCCGCGCCGGCTCGGGAAGCGCGTCGGCCAGCCCGGCACGCGGCAGCAGCAGGTCGCTGTCGCGGCGGTCGTAGGCAAAGGCGTCGCGCAGCACGCGCAGGAAGATCTCGGCCGAGGCCTCGTGCAGCGGCGTGTTGAGCGCGGCAAGACAGACCGGCTCCCACAACCTAGCGATCAGTTCAGGTGACTGGCGGTGGCGAAACAGCAGTTCCTGTACCGAGTAGTCGAGGTCCAGATTCCGGGATCGCGCCGCGGCGAGGCAGAATTTCAGCGCGTTCCATTTGTCGGCGCCGCTCATGCCCTCGGCGCCGAGCAGCCCGCCGAGCAGGTGGAACGGCGCGGGCAGCGCGGCGAGCCTGAGTCGCAACGGCGGGGAGGAGCGGACGGACAGCGAGACGAGCTCGAACGGGCGGCGTTCGAACACGGTATCCTCCGCCACGCCCATCGCGGCAAGCAGGCCGAGGATGCCGTGGTAGGCGCCGATCAGCAGGTGCTGCCCGCTGTCATATTCGCGTCCGTGATAGCTGACGCGGGCGGCGCGGCCACCGAGGCGTCCCGCGGCCTCGATCAGCGTGACCGCGGCGCCGTTGCGGCACAGCTCCACGGCGGCGGCGAGGCCGGACCAGCCGCCGCCCACGATGATCACGTGCGTCATGTCAGTCCGCCGTCGCCGTGATCCGCTTCCTGTGCTGCCGCTTTTCCTGCTGCACGGTCTTCCAGGCCAGCCACAGCTTGCGTACGGGCGTCAGGCTGACGCGGTGCTCGAGCACGTTGTAGTCGTCTGCGGCGATCTCCTTCAGGGTTTCTAGGTAGATCGCGGCCATGGCGAGGCCGCCGCGCTGGGAAAAACGGTCGGCCGCAGGAAGCAGCTCGAAGGCCTTGCGGTAATAGAGCCTGGCGCGGTCCGCCTGGAAACGCAGCAGGGCGCGGATGCGTTCGTTGGTCTGGCTGCCCATGATCTCGTTGATGCCGACGGCGAAGCGGCGCAGCTCGTCGAGCGGGATGTAGAGCCGTCTGCGCTGGCTGTCCTCGCGCACGTCGCGCAGGATGTTGGTGAGCTGGAACGCGGTGCCGAGATTGTGGGCGTATTTCAGCGTCGCGCGGTCGGTATAGCCGAAGATCTCCGCCGACATCAGGCCGACCATGCTGGCCACGCGGTGGCAGTACAGCGAGAGGTCCTTGAAGCTCTCGTAGGTGTCGTGATCGAGATCCATCTCCATGCCGTCGATGATCTCGAGGAAGTGCTCGGCCGGCAGGTTGAAGCGCTGGATGGGAGCGGCGAGCGCGCGCGTCACGGGGTGCTGGGGACCACCGGCGAACAGGCGGCCGATCTCCTCGCGCCACCACGCCAGCTTGCCGCGCGCGACCTGCGGATCGATGCGTGAATCGACGATGTCATCGACCTCGCGACAGAAGGCATACAGGGCGATGATCGCGCGCCGCTGGTCCGGCGGCAGGAACAGGAAACCGTAGTAAAAACTGGAGCCGCTGCGGGCGGCCTTCTGCTGGCAGTACTGGTCCGGGGTCATGGCGGGGAAGATACAGGAAAACTTCAAAAAAACACAGGACTGAGGACTGTGGACCTGGGACTAAGTAAAACAATAAAACGTGTTGGTATTGTAGCCCGGATGCAGGCGTGGAGCGCCGTAATCCGGGATAATATAAAGACTCCCGGATTCCGCTGCGCTCCATCCGGGCTACGATTTGATCATTTACTTAGTCCTCAGTCCTGTCTTTTCAGAGCGTCACACACCACCCCCACCCAGTCCATTCGCGTCAAACGAGGTCTGCTGAACACATCCACCCGTTCCTCGGCAAGCTTGTCCAGCACGCGCCGGGCACCGGACAGGATCAGGCGCAGCTCGAGGCCGAGGCGGCCGCGCAGTTCCCGGCCGAGCGGCGCCCCAGTGGCGTACAGGGCGCGGATACGGACGACCTGAAGTTCGACGAGGCGCAGCATGGCGGCGTCGGTGCGTCCCGCGGAGATGGCGTCCTCGCCGACGCCGCAGGCACGCATGTCGTCCTGGGGCAGGTAGATGCGGCCGCATTCATGGTAGTCCTGTCCGATGTCCTGCAGGAAGTTGATCAGCTGCAGCGCGCTGCACACGGCATCGGAGCGGGCAAGCCGGTCGGGGGTGGCTTCGCCGTAAAGGTGCAGCAGCAGTCGTCCGACGGGATTGGCCGAGCGGCGGCAGTAATCCATCATCTCGGCGAAATCGGCGTAGCGCTTCCTGGTCACGTCCTGGCGGAAGGCATCGAGCAGCTCATGGAACAGCGTGAGAGGCAGCCGGTACTCCCGGCAGGCAGCGCCCAGCGCGATGAATACAGGGTCATCGCCGGGTGCATCCTGCGGATCGCCGGCAGCCATGACATCGAGCCGGCGGCCATATTCCTCCAGCAAGGCCAGACGTTCTTCCGGCGTGCGCGTGCCCTCGTCCGCGAAGTCATCCGCCGTGCGCGCGAAGGCGTAGACGGCGGCGACAGGACCGCGCAGGTGCGCAGGTACTATGCGCGAGGCGACGGGGAAGTTTTCATAATGGCGGCGGGCGAGGTCGAGACAATAGCTGTAGGCTTCGCGCACCCGCGCCGGGGCGGGAGAGGCGGACATCACTCGCCCGGGGTCTCTTCGGCCATGCGCCGTACGCCCTGTTCGATCTGTTCCGGGACGTCGAGCGGCTTTGTCGCGCTGATGCCGAGCTCGGTGAACTTGCGCGCGCCGCTCAGCACCTGGCGCTCATACGAGCCCACTGCCTTGTTGTAGGCGTCGAGACCGCCGCCGAGGTGGCGGCCGAGCTTCGCCAGGTGTTCGCCGAAGGTGACAAGCCGTTTGTAGAGGTCCTCGCCGAGGTCGCGGATGCGTTCCGCGTTCTCGGTGATCGCCTGCTGGTTCCAGCCGAAGGCGATCGCGCGCAGCAGCGCGACCAGGCTGGTCGGGGTGGCAAGGATGACCTTCTTGCTCAGCGCCTCCTCGAGCAGCCCGGGGTCGTGGTCGAGCGCAGCGCCCAGGAACTGTTCGCCCGGGATGAACAGCACGACAAAGTCGGGGCTGCGCTTGAACTGGCTCCAGTACGCCTTGCCGGCGAGTTCCTGCACACGCTCGCGCACCTTGCGGCTGTGGCGCTCCAGGTGCTGGCGGCGGGTCGCGTCGTCCGGCGCCTCGAACGCGCTGATGTAGGCGTCGAGCGGCGTCTTCACGTCGACCACGATCTCGCGGCCGCCCGGCATGCGCACGATCATGTCGGGTCGGATGGCGCCGGTATCGGTGGCGGTGTGCTCCTGCTCATAGAAATCACAGTGCTGCACCATGCCGGCGAGCTCGACCAGGCGGCGCAGCGTCAGCTCGCCCCATTGTCCGCGCACCTCGGGGCGGCGCAGCGCCTGCACCAGGTTGCGCGTCTCTCCGTGCAGCAGCTGCTGGGTCTGGGCGAGCGACTCAAGATGCTTGCTGATCGAGCCGTAGGCCTCCTTGCGTTCGTGCTCGATCTCGCGGATCTGGCTGCGCGTCTTCTCCAGCAGCTCCTTGATGGGCGCGACCAGGTGTTCGATCGCCTGTTCCTTCTTCGACAGTTCGCCCTCGGCCTGGATGTGGAACTGTTTGAGCTTTTCCTGCGCCAGGCGCAGGAATTCGGCGTTGTTGTGCTTCAGCGCCTCGCTCGAGAGCGCCGTGAAGGTGTCGCTCAGTTGCGTACGCGCCTGTTCCAGCGCCTGCAGCTTTTCCTGCGCGGACCTGCGTTCGATCTCCAGGGTGGTGCCCAGTTCGACAAGGCGAAGCTCCAGCACAGTATGGCGCCGCTGGGCATGCAGGCGTGCCAGCGAGAAACCGGCGAAGAAGGCGACGAGGATCGCGACGCCCGCGATGATCAGGCTGTCCACCGTCATGGGTCGCTGCGTTCATGCATGGACGTTGAACCAGTCGAGTATGTCGAGTGGATCGTCAATCGTCCCGTCCGCATCCCATTCATGGGGGCTGTCGTCGTCCCCCAGGTAACCGAACAGCGCCACCAGCGTCTTCATGCCGGCGGCGCGGCCCGCCTCGATGTCGCGCCGCGCGTCACCGATGTAGAGGCAGTGCTCGGGCGCAATGCCGACCAGGGCGCTGGCGTGCAGGAGGGGTTCGGGATGGGGCTTGCGGTTGCGCGTGGTGTCGCCGCTAATGATGCACGCCGCGCGCGACGCGAGGCCGAGGCCCGCCAGCAGCGGTTCGGTCAGCCATGCCGGTTTGTTGGTCACGATGCCCCATTTTACGCCGCGGTTTTCCAGCGCGGCAAGGACCGTATCCATGCCGTCGAACAGGCGCGAATTCGTCATGAGCCGTTCGCGGTAGAGCGCCAGGAAGCGCTCGCGCAGGGCGGTGAAGCGCGCATCCCCCTCGTCAATGGCGAAGCCGACGCGCACCATGGCGCGCGCGCCGTGCGAGACGTGCGGACGGATCGTGTCGAACGGCAGTGGCATCTGTCCGTGCTCGGCGCGTAACGCGTTCAGCGTCGCGGCCAGGTCCGGGGCGGTGTCCACCAGCGTGCCGTCGAGATCGAACAGCAGGCAGCGCGGGGGACGTTCCACTGGTCATAAAGGTGTAGGACGGGCGACGTTTGCATGAGATTATCGAGCAGGACTGGAGGCCGAGGACTAAGGTCTAATTAAATTGAACATAACCAGTTCGATAATGAAGATACGCCTGATATGTCCCGGCCTTAGCCAAGCCCTCAGTCCTGTGTTTTTACGGCATGCACCAGGTAATTGACATCGACATCCTGGCCCAGCGAATAACGGCGCGTGAGCGGGTTGTAGCCCAGCCCGACGAGCTCGCGTACTTCGAGACCGGCGGTGCGCAGCCAGAGCCCGAGCTCGGAAGGACGGATGAAGCGGGCGTAGTCATGCGTGCCCTGCGGCAGCATGCGCAGCAGGTATTCGGCGCCGACGATCGCAAACAGATAGGCCTTGGGAGTGCGGTTGAGCGTGGAGAAGAAGACGCTGCCGCCGGGCCGCACCAGCCGGGCACAGGCGGTAACCAGGGTGTCCGGATCGGGCACATGCTCGAGCAGCTCCATGCAGGTGACGACATCCGCCGTCGCAGGGGATTCCGCGGCGAGCTCCTCGGCGCTGATGCGCCGGTAATCGACCTGCCGCCCGGTTTCGAGCAGGTGCAGGCGCGCGACCGCCAGCGATGATTCGGCCAGGTCGATGCCCGAAACGCGCGCGCCGCGTTCCGCCATCGCCTCGGCGAGCAGGCCGCCGCCGCAACCGACGTCGATCACGTCCTTTCCCGCCAGCCGCGCGCGCGCGTCGATGAATCCCAGCCGCAGCGGATTGATGTCGTGCAGTGTCTTGAACGGCCCCTCCGGATCCCACCAGCGCGCGGCCATGGCGTCGAACTTGGCGACTTCGGCGGCGTCTGCGTTGAGTGTGGTTGCGGCCATGTTGATACGCATGTATTGGTTGATTGGCAATTAATTCTGGTGAGGCGTTAGGCGTGAGGAGTCAGGCGCAGGATCAATAAAGTGCATGACAGGAAATATGCAGCGGATATGATTTTGACGCCTCACGCCTCACGCCTCACGCCCTCGTCTATGTTCATCACTCTCGGCGATTTTGTCCCGCCACGCCTCCGCGTTTGCGAGGATGGCGGTTTCGTCGAGGGTGGTGAGACGGCGGTCCTTGAGCAGGTGGCGGCCGGCGACCCATACATCGCTTACCTGCTGGCGGGCGCAGGTGTAGACCAGCTGCGAGATCGGATGATACACGGGGCGCGACTCGATGTCGCCAAGGTGTACGGCGACGACGTCGGCGGATTTTCCGCGCCGCAGCGATCCGATCTCCTCCTCCAGGCCGAGGGCGCGCGCGCCGTTCAGGGTGGCCATCCGCAGTGCGGCGGCGGCGGGCAGGGCGCTGGCATCGCCGGCTACGGCCTTGGCGAGCAGCGCCGCCGTGCGCATCTCGCCGAACATGTCGAGATCATTGTTGCTGGCGGCGCCGTCGGTGCCGAGCGCGACGTTGACACCGGCCTGGAGCAGCCTGTGCACAGGACAGAAACCGCTTGCGAGCTTGAGATTGGACTCCGGGCAGTGGATCACGTGCGCGCCGGTGTGAGCAAGGCGGGCGATTTCGGCGTCGTCGAGCTGGGTCATGTGTACCGCGAGCAGGCGCGGCGAGAGCAGGCCGAGCTGCTCCAGGCGCGCGATGGGCCGCTGGCGGTGGTGTTCGAGACTGCCGTTGATCTCGTCAGCCGTTTCGTGCACATGCATGTGCACGGGGATGTCCAGCTCGTCCGCCAGGGTGCGGATCCGCTGCAGGGGTTCATCCGACACGGTGTACGGGGCGTGCGGCGCGAACACGGTGCTGATGAGCGGGTCGCCGCGGTAGCGGTCGTGCAGCTCCAGACCCTTGGACAGGTACTCATCCGCGTCCGCCGCCCAGGCGGTGGGGAAGTCGATCATGATCAGGCCGATCGCCGCGCGCATGCCGGCGTGACTTGCTGCGCGCGCGGTCTCGTCCGGAAAGAAATACATGTCGTTGAAACAGGTGGTGCCGCCGCGCAGCATCTCGGCGATGGCGTGCTGCGAACCCTGAAACACGAATTCAGCCCCCACCCAGGCCGCCTCCGCGGGCCAGATGTGGTCGCGCAGCCATTGCATCAGCGGGAGGTCGTCGGACAGGCCGCGAAACAGGCACATCGCGGCGTGGGTGTGCGCGTTGACCAGGCCGGGTATCAGGGCGTGTTCGTCCAGGCGCAGTTCGTGTTCGGTGCGGTAGCGGCGCGCCGCCTCGGCGGAGGGCAGGATGTCTGCGATGCGTCCGCCCTGGATCGCGAGGGCGTGATGTTCGTG
The DNA here is from genome assembly GCA_016712635.1 of Gammaproteobacteria bacterium. Taxonomy (NCBI): domain Bacteria; kingdom Pseudomonadati; phylum Pseudomonadota; class Gammaproteobacteria; species Gammaproteobacteria bacterium. Next base: position 505,266 of record JADJQS010000006.1, read on the forward strand.
TACCCGGCCTTCCGGTTCGACCGGGATGATCCAGCGCGCATGGATGAGGGTGTCGACGGTGGTCATGGGGAAGGCCTGCCGGGAATCGGGTCCCGCTAGTATAGCGGGAAGGCGCTGCGGAAATCACCCGCGCCCGGGTGCGGGATCAGGGTAGGTCGGCGTGTCGCACGATGTAGATTTCGACGCGGCGATTGCGCGCGCGTCCATCACGGGTCCAGTTTTCGTCGATGGGGACGTGTTCGCCCAGTCCGCCGGCACGGAGCAGATCCGCCTCCACCCCCTGGCCGGCGAGGTAATCGCGCACGGCGCCCATCCGCTGGTCGGACAGCTTGTCGTTGTAGATTTCACCCGCCGTGTAATCGGCATGTCCCTGGATGATCACGCGGTCGATCCCGGTCGCGTGCCTGAGGTAGAGTGCCGCGTCATCGAGGATCCGGCGTGCCTGGTCGCCCAGTTGCGCGCGGTCGTGTTCGAAAAAGACATGGCGCAAGGGGATGAACTCGAACTGTGCACCGGGTCCGGACGCGGCGGGTGTGTCACGCGGTGACGTTTCCGCCGCCATGCCTTCCCCGGGGGCCGCGTCTTCGGCCAGGATCTGCGCAGCCGGCGGCAGCGCCAGCAGGACGGCTGTGATGGCGGCGTGCAGGATTGAATGCGAACGGGATCTCATCCTGGAAAATATCGGCCGCGCCGGTCGAGTCTTAACTGCGCCGTACGGGGCGGTGATGGTAGAATGTGGGTCGATTTAGCCGCGCGAACGGACGGTTCCGCTCCCCGGCCATCCACCCATACGACCATTCTGATACGGAATCTCCAGCGATGAATCTCGATGCCCATGACAGCGTACGTCCCATACTCTGGCGCGACGGCGCCCTGTGGCTGATCGATCAGCGCCTGCTGCCCCAGCGGAACGAGCAGATCGCCTGCCGCGACGTGGGCACAGTGGCGGAATCGATCCGCAACATGACGGTGCGCGGCGCGCCGGCCATCGGCATCGCGGCCGCCTACGGCGTGGTGCTGGCGGCGCGCGACCGCTTCGATGCCGCGCCGGCGACATGGAAGGCGGATATCGGGGAAGACCTGCAGCTGCTTGCCGGCACGCGTCCAACCGCGGTGAATCTTTTCTGGGCGATCGAACGCATGCGCGCGGCGATCGTGGACTGCCCCGGCGGCCCCGGCGTGCGCCTGCTGGAGGAGGCGCGCGCGATCCACGAGGAGGATATCGCCGCCAACCGCAGGATGGGACAGCTCGGCGCGGCGCTGATCGAGACCCCCTGCGCGGTATTGACGCACTGCAACGCAGGATCCCTCGCAACGGGGGGCTTCGGCACCGCGCTCGGCGTGATCCGCGCGGGCTATTTAAGCGACCGCATCCGGCGCGTCTATGCCGATGAGACCCGTCCCTGGCTGCAGGGTGCGCGGCTCACCGCCTGGGAGCTCCTCGAGGATCGCATACCGGTGACCCTGGTGGCGGAGGGCGCCGGCGCCCACCTGATGAAGCAGGGGGAGGTCGGCTGGCTGATCGTCGGTTCGGACCGCATCGCCGCCAATGGCGACGTCGCCAACAAGATCGGCACCTACGGCGCCGCGATCGCCGCGCGCCACCACGGCGTCAAGGTCATGGTCGTCGCGCCGACCTCGACCATCGACATGAGCACGCCCGACGGGGGGGCGATACCGATCGAGATGCGCCGCGAGGAGGAACTGCTCGCGCTTGGCGGCCATGTCGTGGCGGCCCCCGGCGCGCGGGCATGGAATCCGGTGTTCGACGTGACGCCCGCGGCCCTGGTCGACGCGATCGTCACCGAAAAGGGCGTGGTGTTGGCCCCGGACGCCGCCAAGATGGCTGCGCTGATGAAGTCCTGAGCGCGGTGCCCGAGCGGCCCGGCAGCTCTGCCTCGGGATGGCGGTTTGCCCGTTAGGAGAAGATGCGGCGGCCGTATGCCTTGTGCTAGAATTCCTCTCTTAATTTATACGCCCCGATACAGGGAAAAAAATAAACCACAAGGAATCAGGAAAACATGAGTCTGCCGCCACGCCCGCTCTCCGGCGCGGCCGCATGACGCATTCAACCGTTTCATGACAGATACCGCCAAAGAGATTCTCCTCACCAACATCGAAGAGGAGATGAAGCAGTCCTATATGGACTACGCCATGAGCGTGATCGTCGGGCGTGCGCTGCCGGACGTGCGCGACGGCCTCAAACCGGTGCATCGCCGCGTGCTGTTCGCGATGCACGGCCTCAACAACGACTGGAACAAACCTTACAAGAAGTCCGCCCGCGTGGTCGGTGACGTGATCGGTAAGTACCACCCGCACGGCGATACCGCGGTGTACGACTCCATCGTGCGCATGGCTCAGCCCTTCTCTCTGCGCTACATGCTGGTCGACGGGCAGGGCAATTTCGGTTCCGTCGACGGCGACGCCCCGGCGGCGATGCGTTACACCGAGGTGCGCATGTCGCGCATCGCCCACGAGATGCTGGCCGATCTCGACAAGGAGACGGTGGATTTCGGGCTCAACTACGACGAGACGGAACGGGAGCCGAAGGTCATGCCGGCGCGCATCCCGAACCTTCTCATCAACGGTTCCGCCGGTATTGCGGTCGGGCTCGCCACCAATGTTCCGCCACATAACCTGACCGAGATTGTCGGCGCCTGTCTTGCGCTGATCGACGACCCGGCGATCGACATCCAGGGCCTGATGGAGCATGTCCCCGGCCCCGACTTCCCCACCGGCGCGATCATCAACGGGGTGCGCGGCATTCACGAGGCGTATCGCACCGGTCGCGGGCGCATCTATCTGCGCGCCCGTGCGCATTTTGAAACCGAGGATTCCGGCCGCGAGCGCATCATCGTCACCGAGCTGCCCTATCAGGTCAACAAGGCGCTGCTGCTGGAGAAGATCGCGCAGCTGGTGAGGGAAAAGCGCCTCGAGGGTATCTCCGAACTGCGCGACGAATCCGACAAGGACGGCATGCGCATGGTCGTCGAGCTGAAGCGCGGCGAGATGGCCGAAGTGGTGCTCAACAACCTGTATCTGCATACCCAGATGCAGAACGTGTTCGGCATCAACATGGTAGCGCTCCTGGAGGGACAGCCGCGGCTGCTGAATCTCAAGCAGACGCTGGAGGCCTTCCTGCAGCACCGGCGCGAGGTCGTCACGCGGCGCACGATCTTCGACCTGCGCAAGGCGCGCGAGCGGGCCCATATATTGGAGGGTCTGACCGTCGCGCTGGCGAACATCGACGAGGTGATCGCCCTGATCAAGGCGGCCCCCGGCCCGGCCGAGGCGAAGGCCGGCCTGATGGCGCGCGCCTGGTCGCCGGGGGTGCTGACCGAGATGCTGGCGGGGGCCGGCGCCGGTCTGGCGCGGCCCGAGGGACTGGCCGAGGTATTCGGTCTGCAACCCTCCGGTTATCACCTGTCCGAGACTCAGGCCCAGGCGATCCTGGATCTGCGCCTGCACCGCCTGACCGGACTTGAGCAGGATAAAATCCGATCTGAATTCAAAGAAATAATAAACACAATTAAAGAACTGATTGAGATATTGTCGAATCCGGAGCGGCTCATGCAGGTAATCCGGGACGAGCTCCTCGCCGTGCGCGAGCAGTACGGCGATGCGCGCCGCACCGAGATCCAGCATGACCAGACCGACCTGTCGATGGAGGATCTGATCCCCCCGGAGGATGTCGTGGTCACGATGTCCCACGGCGGTTACGTCAAATCCCAGCCCGTCGAAATGTACCAGGCGCAGCGGCGCGGCGGGCGGGGCAAATCGGCCACCTCGATGAAGGAGGCCGACTTTATTGATAAACTCTTCGTTGCCAATACGCACGACGCCATCCTGTGCTTCTCCAGCCACGGCAAGGTCTATTGGCTCAAGGTCTACGAACTGCCGCAGGCGAGCCGTAACGCACGCGGCAAGCCGTTCGTGAACATCCTGCCGCTGGGGGAGCATGAACGCATCAATGCCGTGCTGCCGGTGCGTGAGTATGCGGAGGACAAGTTCGTCTTCATGGCGACCAGCAACGGCACCGTGAAGAAGACCCCGCTGACCGATTATTCGCGGCCGCGTTCGAACGGCATCATCGCGATCGAACTGGAGGAAGGGAACCACCTGATCGGGGTGGATATCACGGACGGGAGTAAGGATATTCTGCTGGTCTCGAGCGGCGGCAAGGCGGTGCGCTTCCGCGAGGACACCGTACGCCCGATGGGCCGGGTCGCCCGCGGCGTGCGCGGCATCAAGCTGGCGGAAGGCCAGCGGGTCATCTCGCTGCTGATCGCGGATGAAAAAGGTTATGTGCTGACCGCAACCGAGCACGGCTACGGCAAGCGCACCCGGATCGATGAATACCCGGTACACGGGCGCGGCGGCCAGGGCGTCATCTCCATCCAGACCACGGAGCGCAACGGTCCGGTGGTGGGGGCGGAGCTGGTGTTCGACGGCGATGAAGTCATGGTAATCACTGCGGGCGGCACCTTGGTGCGCACCCACGTGGACGAGATCTCGGTGCAGGGGCGCAACACCCAGGGCGTGCGCCTGATGCGCCTGGATGAAGGTGAGCGACTGGTCGGTATCGACCGGTTCGAGAGTCTGGAAGAAGAAGGTTCCGAGTAAGGGGCAGATAATGGCACGCGTCTACAATTTCAGCGCAGGCCCGGCGATGTTGCCGGAGGAAGTACTCAAACGCGCCAGCGAGGAGATGCTCGACTGGCATGGCAGCGGCATGTCGGTGATGGAGATGAGCCATCGCGGCAAGGCCTATCTGTCGATCGCGCGCCAGGCCGAGGCCGACCTGCGCGAACTGCTCGCCATCCCGTCCAGCTACAAGGTCCTGTTCCTGCAGGGCGGTGCGAGCCTGCAGTTCTCCATGGTGCCGGTCAACCTGCTGCGCGGAAAGCGCACGGCGGATTACATCAACACCGGCGCGTGGTCGAAGAAGGCGATCGAGGAGGCCCAGCGCTTCTGCGAGGTGAACGTCGCGGCGAGTTCCTCCGCCAGCAAATTCACCACCGTGCCGCCGCGCGCAGAATGGAAGCTGAACCCGGACGCCGCCTACGTGCACTACACGCCCAACGAGACCATCGGCGGCGTGGAGTTCCCGTTCATCCCCGACACCGGCGCCGTGCCGCTGGTCGCCGACATGTCGTCGACGCTGCTGTCGCGGCCGGTCGACGTAACGAAATTCGGCGTGATCTACGCCGGCGCGCAGAAGAACATCGGTCCCGCCGGACTGACCCTGGTCATCGTGCGCGAGGATCTCATCGGCGCGGCGCTGCCGGGCATGCCGGTCATGCTCGATTACAAGATCCACGCCGAGAACGAATCGATGTACAACACCCCGCCGACCTACAGCTGGTACATCGCGGGCCTGGTATTCGACTGGCTCAAGCGCCTCGGCGGCTTGGCCGGAATGGCGAAGATCAACCAGCGCAAGGCCGCCAGGCTGTACGATTACATTGACGCCTCCGGCTTTTACCGCAATCCGGTCGACAAACCCTGCCGTTCGTGGATGAACGTGCCGTTCACGCTGACGGACGAGGCGCTCGACGCACCCTTCCTGAAGGAGGCCGAGGCGAAGGGCCTGACCACGCTGCAGGGACACCGTTCCGTCGGCGGCATGCGCGCCAGCATTTACAATGCCGTGCCCGAGTCGGCCGTCGACGCGCTGCTCGCGTTTATGAAGGATTTCGCCAAACGGCGCGGATAGGATCGGTGAGGTGTTAGGAGTGAGGTGTCAGGAGTAAAAGATTTTGAATTTCCGCCTCACGCCTAACTCCTAACTCCAAACACCTCACCATTTAAAAAGGTGCGCGAACATTCATGTACAAGATCCTGACACTGAACAACATCTCCGTTGTTGGCCTGGAGCGCTTCCCGCGCGAGACCTATGAAATCGCGTCCGAGATCCTGCATCCGGACGCGATCCTGCTGCGTTCGTTCAAGATGCACGGCATGGCGATCCCGCCCACGCTGAAGGCGGTCGGCCGCGCCGGCGCCGGGGTGAACAATATCCCGGTGGCCGACATGAGCAAGCTCGGCATCCCGGTGTTCAACGCCCCGGGTGCGAACGCCAACGCCGTGAAAGAGCTGGTGGTCGCGGGCATGCTGCTCGCCTGCCGCAACATCTGCCAGGCGTGGGATTTCGCGCGCAACCTTGAGGGCGACGACGAATCCATCGGAAAACAGGCCGAGGCGGGCAAAAAGGATTTCGTCGGCTTCGAACTGCCGGGCCGTACCCTGGGCGTGATCGGGCTGGGGGCGATCGGCATCAAGGTTGCCAACGTCGCCATCGACCTCGGCATGCGCGTGATCGGCTACGACCCCAAGATTACCGTACAGAGCGCCTGGCGCCTGTCGTCCGAGGTGCAGCAGGCCGTGAGCCTGGACGACATGCTGTCCAAGGTGGATTTCGTCACCTTCCATGTGCCGCTCACCGACGAGACCCGCAACATGATCAATGCGGACCGCCTCAAGCGCATGAAGAACGGCGCGGTAATCCTGAATTTCGCGCGCGAAGGCATTGTCGACACCGCCGCGGTGAGTGCTGCGATCGACGCCGGCAGGATCTACGCCTATGTGTGCGACTTTCCGGGTAAACAGCTCAAGAATCACAAGCGCGTGATCGCCCTGCCACATCTCGGCGCCTCCACCGACGAGGCGGAGGAGAACTGTGCCGTCATGGTGGCGGACCAGGTGCGTGACTATCTCGAGAACGGCAATATCTTCAACGCGGTCAACTTCCCCGAGGTGCACATGCCGCGCACCGAGGGCTTCCGCATCGCCATCGCCAACGCCAACGTGCCCAACATGGTCGGCCAGATCTCGACCGCAATGGCGAAGGCGGGGCTGAACATCATCGACCTGCTCAACAAGTCGCGCGGCGAGATCGCCTATACCCTGGCCGATGTGGACCGCAAGATCCCGGCCGAGGTTGTGGAAGGCATACGCAAGATCGACGGCGTGCTGAATGTGCGGGTGATTGATTAGTGAGGAGAGAGGCGTGAGGAGTGAGGCGTAAGAGAATAAGATGTAATCATCCTGGCGAGGGGAGCTTCCCTGATTCCAGGTTTTTCGCGCCTAGCACCTCACCCCTCACGCCTCACGTTTACTGGATCTGAAATGTCCGAAGACGCGAAACTGAAGTCCATCCGCGCGCGCATCGATCAGATCGACGGGAAGCTGCAGGATCTGATCAGCGAGCGGGCCCGCTGCGCGCTCGAGGTGGCGCGGCTGAAGCAGACATCCGGCGACCTCGACTACTATCGGCCGGAGCGCGAGGCACAGGTCCTGCAGACCGTGATCGGTCGCAATCAGGGTCCGCTCGACGACGAGGTCGTGGCGCGCCTGTTCCGGGAGATCATGTCGGCCTGCCTGGCGCTGCAGCGTCCGATCGCCGTCGCCTACCTTGGGCCGGAAGGAACGTACACCGAGGCTTCGGTCTTCAAGCATTTCGGCCAGGAGGTGACGGCACGGCCTCTCGCCGCCATCGACGAGGTTTTCCGCGATGTCGAGGCGGGCGCCGTCGACTACGGCGTGGTCCCGATCGAGAATTCCTCTGAAGGGGCGGTCGACCACACGCTCGACATGTTCATGAGCTCGCCGCTCAAGATCTGCAGCGAGATCGAGCTGCGCATCCACCACAACCTGCTGGGCAAGGCCGCGGACCTGGGTACCGTGAACCGGGTCTACGCGCATCAGATGGCGCTGGCGCAATGCCGCGAGTGGCTCAATGCGCACCTCTCCGGCGTCGAATGCGAGGCGGTCAGCAGCAATGCCGGGGCCGCGCGGCGCGCGCAGGACGAACCGGGCGCCGCGGCCATCGCCGGCGTCAATGCGGCCGCCATCTACGGACTGGATATCCTGGCGGCGAATATCGAGGACAAACCGGACAACACCACCCGCTTCCTGGTGATCGGGCGCAAGATCCCCGCGCCGAGCGGACGGGACAAGACGTCACTGCTCGTCTCGACCACCAACCGGCCCGGCGCGCTCTTCCGGCTTTTGAAACCACTGGCCGAGCATGGTATTTCGATGACGCGCATCGAATCACGGCCGTCGCGGCGGGAAATGTGGGAATATGTGTTCTTCATCGACATCGAGGGGCACGCGCAGGAAGAGAAGGTGGCCTCGGTGATCGGGATCCTGGAAAATGAGGCCGCCATGCTCAAGGTGCTCGGTTCGTATCCGTGTGCGGTAGGGGACGGATTTCAAATCCGTCCCCATAAATGAGTCTGGGACAGATTTTAATCTGTCCCAGACACCTTAATTAATCGGGTGCAACAAATGATCGTCATCATGAAGGCCAATTCGACCGACGCGCAGATCGAAGCCGTAGAGGGCCATCTGCGCTCGCTCGGACTGCAGCCCCACACCTCGCGCGGCATGCAGCGCACCGTCGTCGGAGCGATCGGCGACGAACGCGAGATCGACCTTGACCGTGTCGGGGTGCTGGACGGCGTCGAGCGCGTCGTGCGCGTGATGAAGCCCTACAAGTTCGTCTCGCGCGAGTCGCACGAGCGCGATTCGGTCATCGACGTGAAGGGCATCCCGATCGGCGGCAGGACGATCCAGATCATCGGCGGACCCTGCTCGGTGGAGACGCCGGAACAGATGGAGGCCGCCGCCGCCGGCGTTGCCGCGGCCGGCTGCCGCCTGATGCGCGGCGGTGCCTTCAAGCCGCGCACCAGCCCGTATGCCTTCCAGGGCAAGGGCGTCGAAGGGTTGAGCATGTTCAAGGAGGCCGCGGGGCGCCACGGGCTGCCCATCGTCACCGAACTGATGGACGTGCGCATGCTGGATGTATTCCTGGAGCACAAGGTCGACGTGATCCAGATCGGCACGCGCAACATGCAGAACTTCGACCTGCTGAAGGAGGTCGGACGCAGCACCCACACCCCGGTGATCCTCAAGCGCGGCCTGTCGGCGACGATTTCCGAATGGCTGATGGCGGCCGAGTACATCGCCGCCGGCGGCAACCACAACATCATCTTCTGCGAACGCGGCGTGCGCACCTTCGAGGACGCCTATCGCAACATGCTCGACGTCACCGCCGTGCCGATGCTGAAGCGCGAGACCCACCTGCCGGTGCTGATCGATCCCAGCCACGCCGGCGGCAAGGCCTGGATGGTGCCGGCGCTGTCGCGCGCGGCGATCGCCGCCGGCGCGGACGGCCTGCTGGTGGAGATGCATCCCAATCCGCCCGCGGCGTGGTCGGACGCCGACCAGGCGCTCAATCCCCAGGAACTCGCCGCCCTGATGGGTGAGCTGCGCGGCATCGCAAGTGTGCTCGGACGCGAGCTCTGACGCGCCTTGCCAGGCCGACCGACCATTGCGCCCCGAACATGTCCCCTGACGCGCCAACCAGACGGCTGACCATCATCGGCGTCGGCCTGATCGGCGGATCGCTGGCGCGGGCGCTCAGGCGCGCATTCCCCGGCACCGAGATCATCGGCTCCGGGCGCCAGTTGCCCAACCTGCGGCGTGCGCTGGAGCTCGGCGTCATCGACCGCCACGAGACCGATCCGGCGCGCGCGGTAGAAGGAGCGGATCTGGTCGTGATTGCCGTACCGGTCGGGGCGATCGAATCCGTATTCGCCGCGATCGACGGGCATCTCGCGGCGGACGCGGTCATCACCGATGTCGGCAGTACGAAAGGCAATGTGGTCAGCTCTGCGCGGCGACGGCTCGGCGATCACCTGGCCGACTTCGTTCCCGGGCACCCGATCGCGGGCACGGAGCGCAGCGGCGTCGAGGCCTCGTTCGCCGAGCTGTTTCACGGCTGCCGGGTGATCCTGACGCCGCTCTCCGAGACGCGCCGCGCGGCGGTCGAACGCGTGCGCGCCGTATGGGAATGCGCCGGTGCGCGCGTGACCGAGATGGACGTGCGGCATCACGACGAGGTCCTGGCCGCCACCAGCCATCTGCCGCACCTGCTGGCCTATACGCTGGTCGACACCCTGGCGCGCATGGACGACAGCGAGGAGATCTTCGATTATGCCGCCGGCGGCTTCCGCGACTTCACGCGGATCGCCTCGTCGGACCCGGTGCTGTGGCGCGACATCTGCCTGGCCAATCGTGAGGCGATGCTCGGCATACTCCAGCGCTTCAGCGCAGACCTTGCCGGCATAGCCGAGGCCGTGCGCCGCGCCGACGGCGATCAACTGATGAAGGTGTTCGCGCACGCGAAGGAAGTGCGGGACCGGTTTTCCAAGAAAGGAACAGTGAGGAGTGAGGAGTGAAGTGTGAGGCGCATAATATGGTGAGTGATATTGAGCATATTTCCTGTGTCGCCTCACTCCTCACGCCTAACGCCTCACCAATGCTGCGATGACCACGAAAGAACACATCTTCGATATCAGCCCCGGCGGCCGTCTAACCGGCGACATCCGCGTCCCCGGCGACAAATCCATCTCGCACCGCTCCATCATGTTCGGTTCGCTGGCGGAGGGCGTGACCGAAGTGGAAGGATTCCTCGAGGGCGAGGACAGCCTGGCGACCCTGGCGGCGTTTCGCCGCATGGGGGTCGTCATCGACGGGCCCGAACGGGGCAGGGTCACCATTCACGGCGTCGGCCTGCGCGGCCTGCGGGCGCCCGATGGCCCGCTCGATCTAGGCAACTCCGGCACATCGATGCGTCTCATGTCTGGCCTGCTCATCGCGCAAGCTTTCGACACGGAACTGACCGGCGACGCCTCGCTGTCACGCCGGCCGATGCGCCGTGTGACGCAGCCGCTGGCATCGATGGGGGCGCGCATCGAGACCGGGGATTCGGGTACGCCACCGCTGCGGATCCGTGGCGGATCCAGGCTGCACGGAGTGCGTTATGACATGCCGGTGGCGAGCGCCCAGGTCAAGTCAGCGCTGCTGCTTGCCGGACTCTATGCCGAAGGGGAGACCTGCGTGACCGAGCCCGCGCCGACGCGCGACCATACCGAACGCATGCTCACCGCCTTCGGCTATCTGGTCACGCGCCACCACAACACGGTCTGTGTGAAAGGGGGAGGTAGACTCAATCCGACCCGCATCGAGATCCCGGCGGACATATCCTCGGCGGCATTCTTTATGGTCGGCGCCGCGATCGCGCCGGATTCTGACGTGACGCTGACAGGCGTCGGCATCAACCCGACACGCATCGGGGTCATCAATATCCTGCAGCAGATGGGCGCGCGGATCGAGTTGATCGACAAACGCATGTACGGCGGCGAACCGGTGGCCGACCTGCGCGTGCGCACGAGCGCCCTCAAGGGGATCGAGATCCCGCTTGAACAGGTCCCGCTGGCGATCGACGAATTTCCCGCCCTCTTCATCGCCGCGGCCTGCGCCGAAGGGCGGACGGTCCTGGCCGGCGCGGAGGAACTGCGCGTCAAGGAGAGCGACCGCATCCAGGTCATGGCTGACGGGCTGCAGCTGCTGGGCATTGATGCGGAACCGACACCGGACGGGATCATTATTCACGGAAAGGGCGGAGCCGATGCCAGGGGGACGGATGTAAAATCTGTCCCCGAGGATGAAGCGGTGTTTTCCGGCGGCGAGATCCAGAGCCACGGCGACCACCGCATCGCCATGGCCTTCGCCATAGCCGCACTGCGCGCCTCGAGTCCGATCCGCGTCCGTGACTGCAAGAATGTCGATACCTCGTTCCCGGAGGTTGTGGAGTTGGCAAGGGGGGCAGAGCTGGGGGTACGTATGAGGGGTGAGGCGTGAGGAGTGAGGAGAAAGAGTACGTCGAGTGGATTCAGCCTTCTGCCAATCAGATTCCGGTTTTTCGCCTCACGCCTACCCCTCACGCTTCACCTGTAGTTTCGATATATAATGCAGTAAGTTACACTGAATTCTTGATATGGATACTCAAGACAAGGCGCCAGTCATCACGGTCGACGGTCCCGGCGGAGTCGGGAAGGGGACGGTCAGCCGGATCCTGGCCGGCAGGCTGGGCTGGCACTTGCTCGACAGCGGCGCCCTCTATCGCCTGGTCGGCCTGAGCGCGCTGAGACGGGGTGTTGCACTCGCGAACGAGGCGGCGGTGGCCGCGCTCGCCATGAATCTGGATGTGAATTTCACCGGTAACAGCGATGAGAACGCGGTTATCACTCTTGGTAACGCCGACGTGAGCGATGCAATCCGCGCTGAAAATGTCGGATCGGCCGCTTCCCGGGTCGCCGCCTTGCCCGCCGTTCGCCAGGCCTTGCTGGAGCGGCAGCGCCGGTTTCGCCAGCCCCCGGGGCTCGTGGCCGATGGCCGCGATATGGGGACAGTGGTCTTTCCGGATGCCCAGCTCAAGGTGTTTCTCCAGGCCAGCCCGGATGAGCGCGCATCAAGGCGCTATAAACAGTTGAAGGACAAGGGAATCAGTGTTAGTCTAAGTGCCCTTCTGAAGGAAATTGAAGAACGTGACATGCGGGACAGCGGTCGTCGGATAGCACCGATGAAGCCGGCAGAGGGCGCCGTCATGATCGATACCACCCATATGGGTATCGAAGAAGTGGTGGACAGTATCCTGCAGGCGTGGGAAATCCGCACGTCATGAAAAACCGGGAAACCGTATTCTTCAAGCCGTTTCTGAAGCTTAGATAAAGGTGCCCACCGCCGGGACATGCATCCCGCGGCGAGGCGTATGTTAAATCGTCTGCATTCGCAGATATAACCAAGGGAATTGCCCGTCGCCAGCCGCCGCGGCAAGGAAACGTAAACCCAATGAGTGAAAGCTTCGCACAACTTTTTGAACAGACCCAGGTAGAAAAGCAGATGCGTCCCGGTTCCATCGTGATCGGGATCGTCGTCAGCGTCGGCCCTGATGTCGTCGTGGTCAATGCCGGCCTTAAATCCGAGGGCGTCATCCCGATCGAGCAGTTCTTCAATGACAGCGGCGTCGCCGATGTGCGCGTCGGCGACTCGATCGAAGTCGCGCTCGACGCCGTCGAGGACGGCACCGGAGAAACCCGCCTCTCCCGCGAGAAGGCCCGCCGCATCAAGCAGTGGGACATTCTCGACCAGGTCATGGCCAACGGCGACAAGGTCGTCGGCCGCATCAGCGGCAAGGTCAAGGGCGGCTTCACAGTCGACATCGGCGATATCCGCGCGTTCCTGCCCGGCTCGCTGGTCGACATCCGCCCGGTGCGCGACCTGTCCCACCTGGAAGGCAAGGATCTCGAATTCAAGATCGTCAAGACCGACCGCAAGCGCAATAACGTCGTCGTGTCGCGCCGCGCCGTGGTCGAGAGCGAAGGCAGCGCCGAGCGTGATGCCCTGCTGTCCAACCTGGAGGAAGGCCAGGTGGTCAAGGGCGTGGTGAAGAACCTGACCGATTACGGCGCGTTCATCGACCTCGGCGGCATCGACGGCCTGCTGCACATCACCGACATGGCGTGGAAGCGCATCAAACAGCCGGCGGACATCGTCAATATCGGCGACGAGATCAACGTCAAGATCCTCAAGTTCGACCGCGAACGCAATCGCGTGTCGCTGGGACTCAAGCAACTGGGCGAGGATCCGTGGGAGAACCTCACGCGGCGCTACCCGGTCGGCTCCAAGGTGTTCGGCAAGGTCACCAATATCGCCGACTACGGCTGCTTCGTCGAGATCGAGGAGGGCGTGGAAGGCCTGGTGCACGTGTCGGAGATGGACTGGACCAACAAGAACATGCATCCCTCGAAGGTGGTGCATCTGGGCGACGAGATCGAGGTCATGGTGCTCGACATCGACGCCGACCGCCGCCGCATCTCGCTCGGCATCAAGCAGTGCCAGTCGAATCCGTGGGAGGATTTCGCGGGCCGCCACAACAAGGGCGACAAGATTGCGGGCGTGATCAAGTCAATCACCGACTTCGGCATCTTCGTCGGACTGGAAGGCGGCATCGACGGCCTGCTGCATCTGTCGGACCTGTCCTGGAACGCCGTAGGGGAAGAGTCGGCTCACAACTTCAAGAAGGGCGACGAGATCGAGACCGTTATCCTGGCGATCGATCCGGAGCGCGAGCGCATCTCGCTCGGCATCAAGCAGCTCGAGCGTGATCCGTTCGAACTGTACGTGGCGGAGCATCCCAAGGGCAGCATTGTCACCGGCAAGGTCACCGCGATCGACGCCAAGGGCGTGACAGTGACGCTGGCGGACAGCGTGGAAGGTTATATCCGCTCGGCAGACCTGTCGCGCGAACGGGTGGAGGACGCCCATTCCGTGGTCACCGTCGGACAGGACGTGGAGGCGAAGTTCACCGGCGTGAACCGCAAGAACCACACCATCATGCTTTCGATCAAGGCGAAAGACGAGCATGAGGAGGCCGAAGCGGTCAGGGAATACAGCCGTTCCTCTTCCGAATCCGGTGGGGCAACGACGCTGGGGGATCTGATCAAGGAGCAGCTCGACAACAAATAAGCGATGCGATGAACCCACAGGGACGTGGGTATCCGCGCGGGTGGTGCAGGGTTTCGTTGGATAACGGGTTGTTAGGGATAATTCCGGTATTGGGGGCCACTGTAATGACGAAATCAGAACTAATAGAAATAATCGCGCAACGACAGAAACACCTTTCCTACAAGGACATCGAGTTCGCTGTAAAGACGATGATCGAACAGATGGCGCAGTCGCTTGCGAGCGGCGAGCGCATCGAAATACGCGGCTTCGGCAGTTTTTCCCTGCATTTCCGCCCCCCCAGAATGGGGCGTAATCCCAAGACCGGCGAGGCCGTGCCTCTGGCCGGCAAGCACGTGCCGCATTTCAAGCCGGGAAAGGAACTGCGCGAACGCGTCAACCGCGGTGCGGCGCAGGAAAAGACCAAGACTGCCGGCCAGCAGGCGATGACAAGGGAAATGCAGTAGGGCATTGTCACTGCCCGGCCGCCGCGCCGGTCGCAAACCCGTGTCGATGAGGGCGGATGAAGCGCATAATCAGTCTGGTATTCTTCCTGATCGTGCTGATCTGCGGCCTTTTCTTCGGATTGCTGAACGCGGATTCCGTCAGGATCGACTATTACATCGGTGCGCGTGAACTCCCCCTCTCGCTGGTCCTCGTCCTCGCGCTCCTTGCGGGCGCCGTGTGCGGAGTGCTGGCCGCGCTGGGGATGATCTTCAGGAAGAACCGCGAGATCGCGCGGTTGCGCAAGGAGATCAAGATCACCGGCAAGGAACTCAGCAACCTTCGCGCGCTCCCCTACCAAGACGAACGCTGATGCCGCTTGAACTGTTGTGGCTGCTGCTGCCGTTGGCCGCCGCCTCAGGCTGGTATACGGCCAGCCGCGTCAAGAGCCGCGCGCCGGACATCCGTGTCGAGCCTGAATATTTCAAGGGCATCAACTACCTCCTCAACGAACAGCCGGACAAGGCGATTGAGGTGCTGCTGCAGATCGTGCAGATCGACAGCGAGACGGTGGAGCCGCATTTCGCCCTGGGCAACCTGTTCCGACGCCAGGGTGAGGTGGATCGCGCCATCCGTATCCACCAGAATCTCATCGCCCGTCCGCAGCTGACGCGTGCGCAGCGCAACCGTGCCCTGTTCGAGCTCGGACGCGACTATCACCAGGCCGGCCTGCTGGACCGCGCAGAGAACCTGTTCCGGGAGCTCGTCGAGCGCGATCCGAAGCATGTCGATGCCTTGCGCCTGCTGGGCGGCATTTACGAGCAGGAAAACGAATGGGAGAAGGCGATCGCCGTCACGGTCGCGCTTGACGGAAACCGGCCGGTGCTCGCCAACTACTATTGCGAACTGGCGGCACAGGCGATGGCGGCGGGCGATCACGATCGCGCTAAGAAGATGCTGCGGCGCGCCTACTTCAAGGATCGCAGGTGCGTGCGCGCGAGCCTGCTGGCGGCCACCGTCGCATGCACGGAAGGCAAGTACAAGGCGGCCATCAAGTCGCTGCAGAGGGTGAGCCGGCAGGACCCGCTGTACCTGTCGGAGGCGGTCGTTCCGCTGCTGGATTGCCACGACAAGATCGGCCGCCCCGACCAGGCGATCGAATTCCTTGCCGCGGCACTGCGCCGGCAGGGTTCCTTTCAGCCGGTCATGCTGTTCGTGCAATACCTGGCGCGACAGCGCGGCGAAGCGGAGGCACGGCTTTACCTGGAGAGCTATCTGCAATCGCATCCCTCGCTGCCGGGCCTGGCGTATCTGCTAGAATCGCTCGGGCAGGGCGAAGGCGCCGGCGGCAGGGAATCGGTCGAGGTCGGGCTTCGCATAATTAATAAATTACTTGAGAATATCCCAATGTATCATTGTTCAAATTGCGGATTTCGAGGGAAAAGCCTGCGCTGGCAGTGTCCGGGATGCCGGCAGTGGAATACCGTCAGGCCCTATCAGGGACAGCCGGCATGAATCAAGGCGGGGCGGGGGCCCGGCCGGCGGATGCAAAACGCATCATCGTGGCATTGGATTATCCGGATGCGGGAAGGGCGCTGGCGGCGGCGGATCGGCTGGACAAGGAGCTGTGCCGGGTCAAGGTCGGCAAGGAACTGTTCACCCGCGCCGGTCCGGCACTGGTCGAGCGCCTTGTCGGGCGCGGTTTCGACGTCTTTCTGGACCTGAAATTTCACGACATCCCCAATACGGTCGCCGCCGCCTGCACCGCCGCGGCCGAACTCGGCGTATGGATGGTGAACGTCCACGCCCAGGGCGGGCGACGCATGCTGGGTGCCGCCCGGGAAAGCGTGGAACGCTTTACGCCGCGACCGCGGCTGATCGCGGTGACGGTGCTGACCAGCCTGGACGACGGCGACCTCCGCGAAATCGGGTTTCAGGACGGCACGGAGCAACTGGTGGAACGGCTGGCGGCATTGACCGCGGATGCGGGCCTGGATGGCGTCGTCTGTTCACCGCGCGAGGCCGCGTCAATGCGCCGCAGGCACGGGGCCGGATTCCTGCTGGTCACGCCGGGGATCCGCCCGGGGGGGAGTGCGCAGGACGACCAGCAGCGGGTGATGACCCCGTCCGAGGCCGTGCGCAACGGCTCTGATTATCTCGTCATCGGCCGCCCGATTACCGGCGCCGCCGACCCTGTGGCCGCCTTGCGGGCCATCCAGGAGGAGATCGCCGGATCCTGTAATTGACCCCGCAATATTTTGTGCTAGGCTGGATCGCGCTTTACTACTGCGTGGCGGCAGGATGCCGCTTATCCATTCACCAGGTTAAAAGGAGTTAACCTATGAAAACCCTGCACAGCATTATCCTTGGTCTTGTCCTCACGGCCGTCAGCCTCGGGGCGTGGGCGGGCAAAGTCAACATCAACGAAGCCGATGCCGCCGCCCTGGGCAGCCTCAACGGGATCGGCAAGGCCCGCGCGGAGGCCATCATCGCCTACCGGGAGGCGCACGGCCCCTTCAGGAGCGTCGAAGATCTCGTCAAGGTGAAGGGCATCGGGCCCGCCTTCCTCGACAAGAACCGGGACCAGTTGTCCGTGGGTGATACCGGGAAATCGGCGCAGAAAGCCTCCGCGGACTGATTCGGGCGCAGATAACACATGGCATGACGGCCCCGCCAAGGCGGGGCCGTTTTTTTATCCAGGGGTGGCATTTGCTCCACCGGTCCAATACAATACCTCGCCATATTGGATTAACTGATTGATTCTGAATTATTCTTCCCTGGATCTGGCAGGAATGAACAAGGACCATAATTTACCCATCGAAAGTTCCGCACCGGGCGCCTACCCGCATTATCCCGCCGTGCCGCCGGATGACGAGATCAGTCTGGTGGATCTCTGGCTCGTGCTGGCGCGGCACAGGCGCCTGATCGCAGCCATCGTGGCACTGACTGTTGTGCTGGGCATCGCCATCGCCGCATTGAAAACCGATAGCTATTCCTATACCACGACGATCCAGATCGCCCGCGTCGGTGATGGATTGCTGGAGGAACCGGTAACACTGCTCGCCAAACTGAATGAAAGCTACATACCGTTTATTTCACAGCAGCGCCTGCAGGCCGAACCGGATACCAGGCGTATCAAAGTCAGTGCCGAGATCCCCAAGGACAGTACTCTCATCCTGATGCGCAGTGAAGGTGACCTGGCCGATCAGGAGATCCACTTCAATGTGCATAAGCAGATCCTCGACAGATTGGCCCAGGACCATAATCCGGAGGTCGATGTCATCAAGCTCAGCATGGAGAACGACCTGAACCGCATCCGCAACCAGCTCGACAAGCTCAAGGACGAGGCCTTGTCGCTGCAGGCGCAGGGAAAGCGTCTGGACGAGCAGGAGATCCTGCTGAGGGAACAGCTCAAGGGTATGCAGAAGCTGATCGATATTTCCGAATCCAATCGCAGCAAGGCGCTGACCGAGGTGGAGGGCGAGGCCAAGGCCATGACCCTGATGCTGATCGACACCGAGACCAGGAAGTATATGGATCGCGAGGGCGAGATCAAGGAACGCCTGCTGGTCGGAATGTCTGCCGACCGGGACAGACTGAAGAACGATGTAGCCGACAACCTGCGCAGGCAGACGGAACTGCAGGAGAAGCTGCGGGAGGCTCAGGCGAAGATCGTGAATATACGATATACGCGTCCCATCGTGCCCACTCTGCGTTCACTTGAACCACACGAGGTTGGGAGACTGTTTGTTGTCCTTATCGCCGGCATCCTTGGACTGTTGCTGGGCATATTAACCGCCTTGCTGGCCGAGTTCCGGCTCAAAATCAAAGAGAGGATGCATGAGCAGGTTCGCTAGGCGCGTGATATGGCGGAGGAACAACGTGGGGGGGCACTTGATACCCTGGAAAAGCCTAATTAGAGCCTGCCCTCGCCTTGCCAATGATTGCGTCACATACAGTTCACACAGCCACGAACGCCGATAATAGCTTCCTCTGGTAAGATAAGCTCATGATCATCCAACCGGTCATCCTGTCAGGCGGCTCGGGTACCCGTCTGTGGCCGCTGTCGCGGGAACATTATCCCAAGCAGTTACTGGCCCCTGTCAGCGACCTGACCCTGCTGCAGTCCACTGTCAACCGCCTGGATCACCTTGAGGCGATGCAGGATGTCCGGATCGCCGCCCCGCTGGTCATCTGCAACGAGGAACACCGTTTTCTGGTGGCCGAGCAATTACGCCAACTGGGTAAGCCGCCTGGCCAGATCCTGCTCGAGCCGGTCGGACGGAATACCGCGCCGGCGGCCACCCTGGCGGCCCTGCATGCCGGGGACAGGGGCGCCGTGCTGTTGATCATGCCGGCCGACCACCTGATACGCGACGAGGCGGCCTTTAGCCGGGCTGTAATCATTGGTGCGCGGCTGGCTTCGGCTGGCCAGGTCGTCACCTTCGGTATCCTGCCGACACGCGCCGAGACCGGTTATGGCTACATCCACAAGGGCGCTGCCCTTGCGGGTGAGGCGTCAGGCGCGAGGCGTGAAGCGGTAGGGAAGGGAGCACTTTCACCTGACACCTCTCGCCTGACGCCTCACCTCATAGAACAGTTCGTTGAAAAGCCGGATGCCGCCACGGCGCAATCCTATCTCGACTCCGGAGAATATCTCTGGAACAGCGGCATCTTCATGGTGCGCGCCGCGGTGTGGCTGGAAGCGATCATGCGCCACCGCCCGGACATTTATTCCGCTGCGGAGCAGGCGTACACGAGCGGCAAGCAGGACGGAGACTTCTACCGCGTGGACAAGAAACTGTTCGCCACGTGCCCCAGCGACTCCATCGACTACGCCGTCATGGAAAAGCTCACCGCCTCCATCTCCTCACCCCTCACGCCTGACGCCTCACCGATAACCGCGGCGGTGATCCCGCTGGATGCCGGCTGGTCGGACGTCGGCGCCTGGTCCAGCCTGTGGGAGGTCTCGCCGCAGGACGCCGACGGCAATATCCTGCGTGGCGACGTCATCGCTGAAGACACTCGCAATTCCCTCCTGTACGCCGAGCACCGCCTGCTCGCCGGCGTAGGCCTTGATAACATTATTGCGATCGAGACCGCCGACGCCATCCTGGTCGTGCACAAGGACAAGGCGCAGAACGTGAAGGATATCGTCGCCCACCTGAAGAAGCAGGGGCGCAGCGAGCACCAGATCCACCGCCGCGTACATCGTCCATGGGGCAGCTACGAAGGCATTGACAAGGGGGAACGTTTCCAGGTCAAGCGTATCACGGTCAAGCCGGGTGCTTCGCTCTCCCTGCAGATGCACCACCATCGCGCCGAGCACTGGATTGTCGTGAAGGGGACCGCCCGCGTCGTGCGCGGGGACGATGAATTCCTGCTCAGTGAAAACGAGTCCACCTATATCCCGATCGGGGTCACCCACCGCCTGGAGAATCCGGGAACGCTCCCGCTCGAACTGATCGAGGTTCAGTCGGGATCATATCTTGGGGAAGACGATATCGTCAGGTTCGAGGATCACTACGGAAGGAAGTGAGGCGTGAGGGGGCAGGTGTGAGGCGAAAATACTAACTATGGGAGGTCTGATTAATTCGTCATGCCCGCGCAGGCGGGCATCCAGGTCCTTGAATTACTGGTTTCCCGCTTTCGCGGGAATGACAACCAGGTAATTATTCAGGTTTCCCTAACGCCTAACACCTAACGCCTCACCAACAAAGAGGTTAGCCATGTCAAAAACAGCCTTAATCACCGGCATCACCGGCCAGGACGGGGCCTATCTGGCGGAATTTCTGCTGAAGAAGGGCTATGTCGTGCACGGGATCAAGCGGCGCACTTCGCTGTTCAACACCGACCGCATCGACCATCTGTATCAGGATCCGCACGTCGACAACCGCCGGTTCATCCTGCACTACGGCGACATGACGGATTCGAGCAGCCTGATCCGGATCGTGCAGGAGGTGCAACCGGACGAGATCTACAACCTGGCTGCGCAAAGCCACGTCGCGGTGTCATTCGAGGAGCCGGAGTACACGGCGGATTCCGACGCCCTGGGGGCTCTGCGTCTGCTCGAGGCGATCCGGAT
Organism: Gammaproteobacteria bacterium; assembly: GCA_016712635.1. Taxonomy (NCBI): domain Bacteria; kingdom Pseudomonadati; phylum Pseudomonadota; class Gammaproteobacteria; species Gammaproteobacteria bacterium. The sequence continues at coordinate 526,150 of JADJQS010000006.1, forward strand.
CCTCGGCCTGGAGAAGAAGACCCGCTTCTACCAGGCCTCGACCTCCGAATTGTACGGACTGGTGCAGGAAGTGCCCCAGAGGGAGACGACGCCATTTTATCCGCGCTCGCCCTATGCCGTGGCAAAGCTCTACGCCTACTGGATCACGGTCAATTACCGCGAGGCCTATGGCATCTATGCCTGCAACGGAATCCTGTTCAATCATGAAAGCCCGATCCGGGGCGAGACCTTCGTCACGCGCAAGATCACGCGCGCGCTGGCGCGCATCAAGCTTGGCCTGCTCGACTGCCTGTATCTCGGCAACCTGGACGCGCGCCGCGACTGGGGGCACGCACGCGATTACGTCGAGGCGCAGTGGCTGATGTTGCAACAGAAATCAGCGGAAGATTTCGTCATCGCAAGCGGAATTCAGTACAGTGTGCGCGATTTCGTCGACGCCGCCGCGAGTGAACTCGGGATGCGCATCTCATGGAAGGGACAGGGTGCCGAGGAGAAGGGCTATGATGCAGCCGGCCGCTGCATCGTGGCAGTCGATCCGCGCTATTTCCGTCCGACCGAAGTGGAAACCCTGCTCGGTGATCCGAGCAAGGCCAGGGATAAGCTGGGCTGGACGCCGCGCACCAGCTTCAAGGAACTCGTCGCTGAAATGGTGCGCGAAGACCTCAAGGTAGCCGAACGGGATGAACTGTGCAGGAGAGAAGGGTTCAGGACGTTTGATTACCATGAATAAAATATGTGAAGTGTGAGGAGTGAGGTGTTAGGCGTATGAGCTTACAGAATTTCCACGGAGGGAAATCCAATGAGCAGAATACATCACGGACTCTTGGCGTGGCAGCACGCTATGAAGTTTGTAAAGGATATTTATGAGGTCACATCGGCATTCCCAAAATGTGAAATGTACGGGCTGACAAGTCAAATGAGGCGTGCCGCGGTTAGCGTGCCATCCAACATCGCGGAAGGTGCCGGAAGGGCCAGTTTCAGGGAGTTTGGGCAATTTCTCACGATAGCTCGTGGCTCTCTGTGCGAGCTCGAGACCCAGGTTGTCCTGGCTAAAGAGTTAGGCTATATCGCAGAGAACGATGATTTACTATCCAAAATGGAAAAACTGTTCGCTTTACTGGGTGGACTGATCAATTCTATCGGGAAACGATATCAGCAATGACGCTTCACGCCTCACACCTAACACCTGACCTCTCTATCTACGTTGCCGGCCATCGCGGCCTGGTCGGTTCCGCCCTGATGCGTCGATTTCAAGCAGCAGGATACAGCAATCTGGTTACACGGACGCATCGTGAGCTGGATCTCACCGACCAGGCGGCGGTGCGCGAATTTTTCCGGACGGAGAAACCGCGGCGGGTGCTCCTGGCCGCGGCGAAGGTCGGCGGGATACTGGCCAACGACACCTATCCGGCGGAATTCATCCGCGAGAACCTTGCCATCCAGACCAACGTAATTCACGAGGCCTGGCGCTCCGGCGTCGAGCGGCTCCTGTTTCTGGGATCTTCCTGCATCTATCCGCGCGAGTGCCCGCAGCCGATGAAGGAAGAGTATCTGCTTACCGGCCCGCTGGAGAAGACCAACCGCGCCTACGCGGTGGCGAAGATCGCCGGCATCGAGATGTGCCGCTCCTACAATCAGCAGTACGGAACCCGTTACCTTGCCGTGATGCCGACCAACCTGTACGGTCCGGGTGACAACTTCGACCTGCAGAACTCCCATGTGCTGCCCGCACTGATACGCAAGATGCACGAGGCAAAGCTCGCCGGATCACCCGCGGTCACGGTATGGGGAACAGGGACGCCGCGCCGGGAATTTCTGCACAGCGACGACCTCGCCGACGCCTGCCTGTTCCTGCTGAGCCTGCCGGAAGAGCAATACGCCTCACTCCTTACGCCTCACGCCTCACCGCCGTTGATCAACGTCGGATGCGGTCAGGACGTCACCATCCGCGAGCTGGCCGAGACCGCGCAGCGTGTCGTCGGATACCCGGGCCGCCTGGAGTTCGACACCAGCAAGCCTGACGGGACGCCGAGAAAGCTGCTGGACGTATCGCGCCTGAGCGCGCTTGGCTGGACGCCGCGCATCGGCCTGGCCGACGGAATCGCGCAGGTATATCGCTGGTACCTGGATCAACCCGCCTCGCAGGCGCATTGATCCGGAGGCTGGAATCTGTTTCAAAATTGATGATAGGCGGAAACAGCAGGCGTCGTCCCCGCGAAAGCGGGGATCCAGTGGCTTTAAGCCGATGAAAAGCAGAAACACTGGATTCCCGCTTTCGCGGGAATGACGCATTTATCTTTCATTGCAAACATGCATTTCCAATTTTGAGATAGGTTCCAGTTATGGCAGGCAGGGCGCTGATACTCGATCGGGACGGCGTGGTCAATATCGACAGGGACTATGTCCACAAGATCGAAGATTTCGAGTTCGTCGACGGCCTGTTCGAGCTGTGCCGCATGGCGGCCGGTCAGGGCTACCGCATCATCATCATCACCAACCAGTCCGGAATTGGACGCGGCTATTACACCGAGGATGATTTTCACCTCCTCACCGGCTGGATGAAGGCCAGATTCGAGGAGGAGGGTATTACGGTGGCGCAGGTCTATTACTGCCCGTATCATCCCGTGCACGGCATCGGGAAGTACAAGCAGGACTCCTACGACCGCAAACCCAACCCCGGCATGATCATCAAGGCGGCGCAGGACTTCGATTTGGACCTTTCAAACTGTATACTCGTCGGAGACCGCGAATCCGATATGAAGGCCGCACAGACCGCGGGTGTCGGCCATAAGGTCCTGTACCGTCCGGAAGGCGGCATTGATGCCCCGACGCGGGCGGACTACGTCGTCAACGAGCTGAACACCGTGCTCGAATTGGTCACGGATTGAGCATGCGAGGGTGCATGTTGTGCCGGGCAGACCAGGCACAACGGGCGTCATGATCCCGGGTGAGCGTTACGGCGTTCACCACAGGCTACGGCATATTGTAGAAAGGCGTTGATTCACTGAACCATGAGTGACCGTATCGTAAAAGCGCTGGAAGACCACGAGAACGTCCTTGCGGCCGTGCGGGATAACCTCGTCGCCGATATCGAGCAGGTGGCGCAATGCCTGATCGACTGCCTCGGCCGGGGCCACACCATCTTCTGGTGCGGTAACGGCGGAAGCGCGGCGGACGCACAACACATCGCCGCGGAACTTGTCGGCCGCTTCGAGCGCGAACGGAAAGCGCTCGCCTCCATCGCGCTGTCCACTGATACCTCAATCCTGACCAGCGTGGGAAACGACTATGGCTTCGACAGCATCTTCAAGCGCCAGGTCGAAGCACTGGTTCGTCGGGGTGATGTGCTCGTGGGCCTGTCCACCTCGGGCAACAGCCCGAACGTGGTGCGCGCCATCGAACAGGCGAACGGCCAGGGCGCCACCACGATCGGCGTGCTGGGCAGAGACGGCGGCCGGATAATAAAACTTTGCCGCCTGTCGATAGTTGTGCCGGCGGAAAACACCGCGCGCATCCAGGAGATGCACGGGCTAATCGGGCACATACTGTGCGATCTGATTGAAAAGAGCAGGACTGAGGACTGAGTGCTCAGGACTGAGTAAAAGACAAAATCTACCCGAGCCAGATAAGCTAAGTTTAAATAGAAATAATGTTTATGGGTTTTCACTCAGTCCTAAGACCTCAGTCCTCAATCCTATTATTTAGGAGTTCATCATGAGCGGTAATAAGAGTACCAACGTCGTCTGGCACCAGGCCACCATCGACCGTCAGAAGCGCGAAGCCATGAACGGGCACAAGAGCGCGATCCTGTGGTTCACAGGGTTGTCCGGTTCGGGAAAATCCACGCTGGCGCATGCGGTGGAAGAAAAGCTCCACGGACTGAAGTGCCGCACCTTCGTGCTCGACGGCGACAACATCCGCCACGGACTGTGCGGTGACCTTGGTTTCTCCGATGAGGACCGCGTGGAGAACATCCGCCGCATCGGCGAAGTCTCCAAGCTGTTCATAGAGGCCGGCGTGATCGCCATGACCGCGTTCATCTCGCCGTTCCGTGCCGACCGCGAGCGCGTGCGCAGCCTGGTCATGCATGGCGACTTCATCGAGATCTACTGCAAGGCCTCGCTCGAAGTGTGCGAGCAGCGTGACGTGAAGGGTCTGTACAAGAAGGCGAGGGCAGGGGAGATCAAGGCCTTTACCGGAATCTCCTCGCCGTATGAGGCGCCCGACAAGCCCGAGATCATCGTCGAGACCGGGGCCGATTCGCTGGACAAGTGCGCCGACCAGGTGCTCGCCTTCCTGCGCGAGCGCGGCATTCTGAAGGGCTGACACAGGATTGGGGACAGATTTTTATCTGTCCCCCGATATCGCAATGATGCCAGTACGCCTCACACCTAACGCCTCACACCTCACGCTCGAGCCATGAGCCTTGAAGCCTGGTTTACCGTTGCCGTCATCGGCCTCTGCCTCGGGCTGCTGATACACGGGCGCACGGCGCCGGACATCGTCATGATGGCCGGCCTGACCCTTCTGCTGGTGTCCGGCATACTGACGCCAACGGAAGCTCTTTCCGGTTTGTCGAATGAGGGCATGGTCACGGTGGGCATCATGTTCGTCATCGTGACCGGCCTGCGCGATACCGGCGCCATCGCCTGGATCGTGCAGCACCTGCTCGGTGTGCCGCGCTCGACCGCCCACGCCCAGATGCGCCTGATGACCCCGGTCGCCGCCATGAGCGCCTTCCTCAACAACACTCCGGTGGTCGCGATGATGATCCCGGCGGTGCAGGACTGGGCGCGCCGCCACCGGATCTCCGTCTCCAAGCTGATGATCCCGCTGAGCTATGCCACCATCGCCGGCGGCACCTGTACCCTGATCGGCACCAGCACGAATCTCGTTGTGAACGGCATGCTGATCAAGGAGACCGGCCACGGACTCAAGATGTTCGAGCTCGCCTGGGTGGGTATCCCGCTGGTGGTGGTGGTCTTCCTCGGCATCGTCCTGCTTAGCCGCTGGCTGCTGCCAGAGCGCAAGCCGGCCATCAGCCAGTTCGAGGAATCGCGCGGCTATACCGTGGAGATGATGGTGGACTCCAGCGGGCCGCTGGTCGGCAAGACAGTGGAGCAGGCCGGCCTGCGCCACCTGCCGGGTCTGTATCTGATCGAGATCGACCGCGGCGAGCAGGTGCTGCCGGCCGTTTCGCCGCTCGAGCGGCTGCAGGCGAACGACCGGCTGATCTTCGCCGGGGCGGTGGAATCGGTCATCGACCTGCAGAAGATCCACGGCCTCTCCCCGGCCACCGACCAGATCTTCAAGCTGGGCATGCCACGGCCGGAACGCTGCCTGATCGAGGCGGTGATCTCCAACAGCGCCCCGCTGGTGGGCAAGAGCATCCGCGAGGGGCGCTTCCGCACCCTCTACAACGCGGCGGTCATCGCCGTCTCGCGCAGCGGCGAGCAGATCAAGGGCAAGATCGGCGACATCGTGCTGCGTCCGGGCGACACCCTGCTGCTGGAAGGGCACCCGTCCTTTGTTGAGCAGCAGCGCAATTCGCGTGACTTCTATCTGGTGAGCCGTCTGGCGGGCTCGACCCCGCTCAATCATGACAAGGCGCCGATCGCACTCGCGATCATGACCGCCATGGTGGCCGCCGCCGCCTTCGGCTGGCTCAGCATGCTGCAGGCGGCGCTGCTGGCCGCCGGCGCGATGTTGATTACCCGCTGTACGCGCGGCAGCAATGCGCGCGCAGCGGTGGACTGGCAGATCCTGATCGTGATCGCCGCCTCGCTCGGCATCGGCAAGGCGCTGGAGACCACGGGTGCGGCGCAGGCAATGGCTGACGGTTTCCTGTCCTTCACCGGGGCAGGCCCGCTGATGGCGCTCTTCGTGGTCTACGTCATGACTGTGCTGTTCACCGAGATCGTGACCAACAATACCGCTGCTGCACTGATGTTTCCCATCGCGCTTGCGCTCAGCAAATCACTCGATGTGAGCTACATGCCCTTCATCATCACCATCACGGTGGCGGCTTCGATGAGCTTCGCCACTCCGATCGGGTACCAGACCAACCTGATGGTGCTGGGTCCGGGCGGTTATCGCTTCACCGACTACATGAAACTTGGTATCCCGCTGACCGTCATGGTCGGGATACTGATTATGCTGATTGTCCCGCGGGTGTGGGCGTTCTGAGCGCTGGGTAGTAAGTATTGAGGCAGTGTATGAAACTGAGCGCCATATTATTCAGGCGACAGAAAACAGATCTTTATGAGTGGCGGCGCATAAAAGCAGGTAGCCGAAATTTTATATAGCGTTTCTGCTATGGCTGATATCGTTGAGAAAATGCTCACACAAGTGCTGCATGGACTATCTGGTCTTCTGGAGAGTCAATTAATAAAGGTATTCACATGTTGATAGGTGGCCGTTCTGAGACCTTATTTCTGGTCTGCCTGAAGAAACTGCTCTGTGACTCAAAGAATATACTGGATATTGGAACGCCAGAAAGATTTGCCAAGGAATTACGGCGTTACGAGAGCTTGTTTCTGGAAAGAACTATCTCGCAGCAGGATTTAATCCAGAAATGAACAAGGGTCAGTACAATTGCGACTTACATCAAGATATAGAAATGATGACATTTGATGATTCATCATTTGATGCGGTCATTTGCCTAGAGGTACTCGAGCATGTCGCAAATCCATTCCAAGCCGTCCATGAAATAAAGCGCGTGTTGATAAACGGCGGAAAACTTCTGCTAACGGTTCCATTTCTCAGCCAGTATCATGGAAAAAGCGCTTTATCGCATGATCATTTAAATTATCCCGATTATTGGCGTTTTACGCATGAGGGTTTACATAAGCTGTTTCATGATTTCACGAATCTTGAAGTGTTACCCCTGGATGGACCGATCGAATTCAGACTAAAGCAATTTTATCTCACTCGCTGGATAAATTACCCTGCTATTCGGAGAATCATAGATCTAATAGACAAACCGGAGCGCGGCAAGGCCACAACGAGACATCTTGTTTACGGCATCAAATAAACAAGATGAAGATTCTAGTAGTGACGGGAATATTCCCTCCGGATCATGGTGGTCCGGCGAGCTATGTGCCGGAGATTGCACAGGCGTTGTCTGTGAAACATACAATAGTGTCAGTAATAACCTTGAGTGACTTGTTGAACCACAGCGATGAAAACTATACGTTTCCGATCTTGAGAATTTTACGGAAAGCTAACAAGATTTCTCACATTTAGAATAGTTAATACCATAAGAAAATATTCCAAAGAGGCAGATGTCATATTCGTCAATGGACTGATCTTCGAAAGCATCGTTGCATGCAAATTATTCTCAAGGAAACCGTTAGCCATAAAAATCGTTGGTGACCTGATTTGGGAAAAGGCGAAACTATCATCACCTGACACGGTATCCATCGATGAATTCCAGAGAAATGTGGCGGGTATAAAGTGGAAAATTTTGAAATGGATCTACAATAAGCTGATCAATCAGTGCGATGCCATTATCGTACCAAGCCTATATCTATGCAGGATTGTTAAAGGTTGGGGAATCGATACTGCAAAAATTAACGTCGTATACAACTCCGTGAAACCACAGTCTCTTCCATATGCTAATTATGGAGAAGGCGGCAATGTCGATTGCGTTACAGTGGCGAGATTGGTGCCTTGGAAGGGAATTAGTGAGCTTATAGATGTCGTTTGTGAAAACAAGTGGACTTTAAATGTTATCGGTGACGGCCCCCTAAAGGAGGATCTTGTATGCAGAGCGCTCAAGCACAGTAATAATTCTGTACAATTTCTTGGTTATGTACCTCGTGATCAGGTGCATTCTGAAATTTCCAAAGCCAAGATATTCATCCTTAACTCGACATATGAGGGATTGCCACACATTGTTCTCGAGGCGAAACAAGCCGGAGTAGCCGTTATTGCAACCGCTGTTGGTGGAACACCTGAGACAATAACAGATGGCGTAGATGGATATCTTATTCCCCCGGGGGACAATGCCATGCTAAGAGAGAAAATCGGATATTTGCTATCCAACAATGATAAGCGCACTCAGGTAGCATCGAAAGGTAGAGAACAGGTTTTGCATAACTTTTCATTTGAAACCATGGCTACCAAAACTGAGAAAATCCTTGAAAATACCCTGAATAGGTAAACCGGCTGGTGCATATCATGGGTCATCCGATAAATATCCTCCTTCTCAGCAAAGATCCCACCTTATTCGAGCAAAATGATGCTGTCATCGGTGACACAAGAAAGCGACACATCGCCTACTCGAATATACTGCAATCAAGGTACCCCGGAAGCCAAATAAAAGTCATAACCTACACAAAGAGAACTTCGCTACTTCAGCATGAGAAAATCAATCAATCTCTCTCGATTTTCGGGACCGCCTCTGCTCACCGCATCACCTATTTGGCCGGTGTGATAAGAATGCTGCCTAAAACGCTGGAGGATGGATGGCGGCCAGATATCGTCACTGCTCAGACCCCATGGGAAGAAGGCATCGTCGGATACGTGATATCAAGAATATTCAATGCTAAGTTCATACTGCAAATCCATTTCGATTTGTTTTCTGAGCACTGGCGAAAAGAAAACAGATTTAACCTGTGGCGTAACTTGATTGCGCGCGCATTGATCAAACGATCTGATGCTGTTCGAGTAGTTTCAGAATTCCAAAAACACCAACTGGTGGATTGCCTCGGAAAACCATCCGGCACGATCCGGGTTATACCTGTAGGGGTGAATTTTCAGCCATTAGATGGTGAAAAGTCTGCATTCAAACGAAAGATAGCTATTTCATTGGAGGCTAAAAAAGTTGTCTTGTTTGTTGGTAAATTTTATGCACCAAAAAATCTCCAACTATGGATTGATGTTGCGCAGCTTATTAGCCGTGATAACCCAGACGTAATGTTTGTCATGGCAGGCAACGGGCCCATGTTTGGTGAGATAAGGGAGGCGGTCATCAACCGTGGACTATCAGATAGATTTATTTTCTTGGGTTATGTCAAGCATGAGGAATTGCCCGGAATATATGCGGCCGCCGATGTCTTTCTACTTACCTCATATTATGAGGGATTTGGCAGAGTCGTCCTTGAGGCCTATCTAGCCAAAATCCCTGTTGTGAGTACCAAATGCGCCGGAACACTCGACCTCATCGAATCAGGTGTCACTGGAATATTAGCTCCTGTTGGTGATGCACAAACGTTAGCAGATGGTGTGATAAACCTGCTCTCCGCTGATGAACTGAGGATGTCTTATGGGACTAAGGGACATGCGAGAGTGAATGTGAAATATGGTTTTGCTAACTTATCAAATAAGTTAGTCGACTTCTGGGGAAGTGTTTGCGATGAGTCAACCTGATTTTATCGGTATAGGAGCGCAAAAATCAGGTACTTCATGGATTTATGCGTGCCTACATGTACATCCTCAGGTTTGTATACCGCGTAAGGAAATACATTTTTTCAGCAGAGAGCGAAACTGGTCTAAAGGATATGATTGGTATGCAGGAAACTTTGACGGCTGTCATGCGGGGCAGGTAATCGGTGAATTCTCAACTTCATACTTGGCGGATGAGTACACGCCTGCGAGGATCCATAATAAATTTCCTGATGTGAAACTGGTCGTGTCTCTACGCAATCCAATTGACAGAGCCTATTCCAATTATATTAACGATATCAAAACAGGTATTGTGTCCAGTTCTACGGACTTTCTGGATGCGTTGGATAGCCATCCTGAATACATGAACCAAGGTCAGTACGCGCGCCAAGTAAATCGTTACCTAGATTATTTTAAGCCAGCTCAATTGCTGATATTAATCTACGAGGATAGTTTGATCGATCCCGGGGACTATATAAAAAAAATATACAGATTTCTCAATATTGACCATGAATTTATACCTGAATTTATTCGTACAAAGATAAATCCTGCCAGGATTCCACGTCATGTCTGGATTGATTCCGGGATAAGGGCTGTCTCCAGTTACCTGAGATCAAACGGGTTTCGTACTCTATTCTGGCAAATAAAAAAATCAGGCCTCGCGGAAAGAATTCGGACACTGAATACAAGAATGGATATCAGACGCGCTGATGTGATAGACACTCAAACTAGACATTATTTGTATGAGAAATATGATATCCAGTCAGAAATTTCTGCTATTTCAAAAATAATTGGAAGAGATCTTATCGAGTGGCGCATTCAAACATAACAGTGATTTGCCAGGTTGTTGACGAGCATGATCCTATTAATGCAACAGCTGTCAGATGGATTCGTGTTCTGTCACAAAAGAATCAGGTAGGGAAAGTAACTGTCCTGGCATTAAAAGTCGGTGAATATAACTTGCCTGATAATACGAGAGTGTTCTCGTTTAGAGGAAGAAATCGCATTTCTACTTTGATTAAGTTCTATTCCCTGATAATAAAAGGAGTGATGGTAAATAAAACGGATTATTATTTTATCTATCAGGGTGGCCCATATCCGTTGCTACTTTTACCATTTAAGCTTTTGGTGGTAAAAACGTATACCATTGGAAAGCACATCCACATATTACCTTTATGATGAAATTATACGCGCGTTACTGCGACACCGTTGTATTTACTTCAACAACCAATGCATTTCCCATGCAATTACCCAATCTCAGAGTTATTGGGCAGGGCGTTGATACAGAAAAATTTCGGGTGTTGGGAAAGGAAAGAAATAAAGATCTTGTCATTGTTGGCAGGATTGCCCCGGTCAAGCGCTTGGAAAGCATAATTTTCATATTGACGCATTTGAATCTCAAGTACGGAATAGCTCCGAAAGTAGATTTATATGGTCCGATATCAGGACAGGATAAGAAATATAAGGAGCACATAGACCATCTAATCTGTGAGCAGAAATTGAATGATCAGATTATTTTTCATGGGCCAGTTAGGCAGGATGCCCTCCCGGAGATATTTAATACCCACAAGCTCCTTGTCAACTTTTCTGATACTGCATTGGATAGAGTTGTCGTCGAAGCTATGGCCTGTGGATTGCCAGTGTTCTCGACGAATAACTGCGTTAGAGAGATCATCCCCGACGCTTATCATGATATTCTGACTTGTGTTGACCAACACGAAAACCATGCGCTGCTTGCTGAATTGATCTACTCACTGCTTTTGCTGCCTGATGCCATCAGAACCCATATCGGCAGGGACCTAAGAGAAATTATATTACATCATCATAGTGATATAACCCTGTTCGACAGAATGTTAGCCGAAATCGGAAACTATGAAAAATAAATTCTCGATAAAAATTGGCGTCAGAAACTCATTCATCATTGCCAATGGAATGTATAAAAACATCAGAAACTCACTGCCTGATAAGCGGATTGTCGCAATTCACGATATCAATGACTCGATCAGATTCCGAGATAAAATGCATTGGCTGCGCGAAACATATGACATTCTTAGTTTGGGCGATTTGCTCGAAACTAGCATAGGCAACAAAACACAGATCGCCATAACATTTGATGACGGCTATCTGTCATGGCGTGATAATGTTATTCCGGTGCTGGTGGATCTCAATATTCCTGCCACTTTTTTTATTTGCTCTGGTTTTGTTGGTCTTGATGAAATTGATGCAAGAAAGTTTGCTGTTAATTGCTTCAGGAGAAAACAGAAGCTGCTTCCACTTCAAGCAGAGCACATCAGATCGATATCTGATCATAAATTGTTCGAGATAGGTGGACACACGGCGCATCACCTGGATCTCGGAAAAGAGTATCCCACAGAAATTCTGATAGATGAAATTATAAGAGACCGTGAACTATTAGAGGATTGGACAGGCGATGATGTACGATGGTTCGCATATCCATTTGGAGGAAGAATTAATGTCTGTAATCAGACAAAAGAATTTGTCAGAAATACTGGTTATAGCGCTGCGTTTACTATCATTCCTAGATCAGCGAACGAGATCGAGGATTTCTATGAAATAGGGAGGGATAGCCTGGACATCTATGCATCAGATCTTTTATGGAGAAACTGGCTTAACGGCGGTTACGACATGATTAAGAAAACAAGGATTTCGTAATGAACAAGTTTGAATATGTGAGGAATATTATCCTTTCTGAACCAGTGAATAACAAAAGTCTGCTCGATGTCGGATGCAGAGGATGTGAATTAAAGTCTTATGTCGGAGATGTGGTTGCATACAAAGGTGTGGACCTATTCCAAAATCCATCGAATAGCGTTGACTACGTGTTGGATGTAGAAAATGGACTTCCCATGGAAAATAGTTCAAGTGACTATGTCGTAGCCTTGGATTTGGTTGAACATCTTAATGATTTTCAAGGCGGCTTAGAAGAATTACTGAGGGTGGCGCGAGAGAAACTCATCGTAATGCTTCCAAATATGGCTCACTGGGTTTTCAGGAAGGAATTCCTTTTTCATGGAAGGATCGGTGCAAAATATGATCTTTCATATGGAATGGGAAAAGACCGACATCGCTGGTTCACTGTGTTGCCACAGACGGATGAATATATAAAAAGGTTTTGTGACGAAAATAATCTCGAGTTACAGGTCATCTGGTTTAATGGAGGAAGAAAGAAAGAACTATTCTATCGAGTAACGAAATTCCTGGGTTTTCCGCCATCAATAGGCGTGTGGGCATCACTTTATATAATGAAAAAAATGTCATAAATATATCGTGCGTACACCATCATGCATGATGGAAACGAGAGCAGAGTTTCGTCGTAGAATTGAGTCGTTATCTGCGTCTAAGCACACCTTTACTATTCATGGATTGTCTGTGTCGCATTAATCGATGCATTTACCCATCGCATATGGTCACTGGTCTCTCTCTTTTGATTCTTACTGGAAAATAAGAGAATCAAATGCGTAAGATAGTATCAGATGTTGGGTACATGGGGTTCTCACAACTCCTTGTCGCACTGTCGCAGATAGCGCTCCAAGTCTATGTGGTCAGGACCACGACAGTTTATGAATATGGTGAGTACATAGGCAGTCTAGTCATAGTGACGTTAGTTGAAGCAATTTTTGTCGCAAGAGGCGGTGAACTGGCTTTGCGATATGTCGGCACGCACTGGAATAAGAGTGATTTCATCACTGCTCGGCAATACGCAACAGCGATAATACGCATCGATAAATATGTAAACTGGTTACTTTATATCTTGCTCGTTACTTTGGCATTTGCGACCTATGAGGTGCTGAATTTAAATCTATATTACGTGATATTTCTTTCGCTTGTTATTCCAGCTCAGGTAGGTTACGGAGTGTATAAAAGTCTATTCATAATTTCATCTAGACTCAGGGGGCAATCTGTATTTGAAATAATCTTCGCCGTCGTGCAGATATCTACAGGAGCCATTGGCGTTTATTTATTCAGCATCCCTGGTTTGATTGCATCAGTTATTGGAACAGCTATGGTGAAGACTGTTTTAGCTAGGGTTATGACGGAAAGTTGGTGGCCTGATAACGTCAAAGGTCTGGATTCCCTTTCCACAAATAATAATATCAATATAACAACCTGGTGGAGCGACAGTATACATTCTATTATGCGAAATTCATTTTTCTCTGGGTCTAATCAAATAGACATAATCTTGCTCAATATATTCAGAGGTGCAGAAACAGTAGCTTTGTATAAAGTCGCAAAATCGTTATCTGCAATTCCTATAAAAATTGCCGCCCCTGTCTGGGCGGCCTTACGTCCTCGAATCATGAAATCATGGAACAACGGCGACAGGGCGAGATTAGTCAAGATAATATTGACACCTTCATTATCCATGCTGGCAGTTCTTCCCGTTATGCTGCTGCCTGCTTCGCTGTATGGTGATAAGTTTATTGCCATTATATACGGGCCTGACTATGCGTCCGCGATAGACTCTATTCTTGTATTGCTCGTCGGTGTATGGATCTTTAATGTGACTACAGGTTGGTTCAGGTTCTGGATATTAATAATTAAGGATAGATTAGCAAGTACAAATATATCGGCAATCCAGTTTTTTATGCTGCTAGTTCTAGGTCTGCTGTACGGAAAGGAAACAATTGTTTCAATGTCCGAGGTTGTGAGCGTAACCATGATTGTCGTCAGCGTGATGTGCTGGTTTGAATTATTCAGAAAACTAAAAACGCTGTGAACTCTCGTATTCAATGGCGAGAGAAGCTGCTATCGGCCATTGTTGGGTATCTAGAGGTCAATCAATCATGAGAAATCTGGCCATTAGTAACCCATTGTTTGTCTCATTAGTTCTCCCTCGTAGTATTGATTGGTAATGTCCTTCTCAGCATTTCGAATACTGTATCCATGTTAAATATTATGTTCATTGTGCTAGCACATCTACTTGTCATTTACTCATTATTTAATAACGGTGTGCAACAGCGTGACTGGCTGAATCCAATAAACATAATTCTTCTGATTGGAATGGTGCGATTCAGTCTGCCTCTGCTTCTACTTCAATTTGGATCTCCAAGTATCGAGATGTTCCAAAAGATGAATATCGGGCAAGGTGAGAACTGGCGTCATGCAAATATTCTTGCACTAGTCGGGTTGCTGGGCGTCGCTGCCGGTTGGAACATAACGATTAGACCTTGGAGAAAAGCATGTCCCCATAGGCGGGAACTACCAAAGAGCGTTGCTTATTTGGCTGTGACAGGGATGCTAGCAGGCGCAATATTTTTGTCAGTTTTTATAGAAAGTAATTCTACACTCGAGGAAGCCATATTGACAGGCAGCTTCAGAGGTACTGATATACAGGCAGGCACCGGCAAGTATTTCCATCTAGGCTTAATGTTAATTTCATGTAGCGTAATCCTCTCTTCGTATCTCATTAAACGAGGAAATGTATCCTATATGGTCGCACTCCTACCCGTGCTCATCGCCACGATTTTTTATTTCATTCTCGGTGGCAGGACCAGAGCGATTACACCGTTAATAGCTGGACTACTTGTAATTTGGTATGAAAGAGAAAATTCAACATTTACAGCAAAGAATACGTTTGTTTTGTTTATTCTTTTTCTTGGTTTGCTCATGTTTTATAGCGGGTCAGTGCTTTATCGTGCACGACTCGGATTGGAAGGGTTTGCTCATGGCCTGTCTTTTATAGGTCTTGTGCAATATCTGTCTACAGCGATATGGATGGAAATAGGTCAGTTGCATGCATTGGCCGGGTCTCTTCTAGTTGGGCCTGGCGTACTGGGAGGGTTGACATTTACCAAATTGCTTTGGCCTATCAGTGAGTTTCTCAATATACCCGGTAATAGTACAGGCATATATCTTGCGGAGACGCTTGTTTATCACAGCATACGCAGTCGGTGTATTTTTCCTGTCGAAGCTGCTAGGGTCACTGATAAAAAAATCATAATGATGAAGCAGAATATGATTGTCAGAAAATAAAATGGCTTCCAAATGACCAGTAAGGTTCGCCACGTTATGTGAGAATATCGTCATCGCTATTCTTCAAATATTCGAATGATTTCCTAATGCCATCCTCTAACTTGATAAGTTCTCTTTTTAACATCGATCTCATTATCGAGTTATCAGGCTTTCTTCGCGACATATCGCCTTCCTTCAATGGAGGGTAGTGTACAATCCTTGATCTTGAGTTTGTGATTTTCAAAACGAGCTTGGCCAGTTCTAAAATGGTGATTTCATTATCACTGCCGACATTCACCACGTCGTTTATACACAAATCGTTGGTGATAACGGTTTCGGTAAAATCAAGATTATCGTCAATGTAGCAGAATGTTCGTGTTTGTGAGCCATCACCATAAATGATCAAATCCTCATTTCTTGACGCCCAATAGATAAATCTTGAAACGACAAAATCCTTGCTTTGAAGAGGCCCATATGTGTTGAAGAATCTGAAGATTGTGTACTTCAATCCATATTCTTTCTCATAAGTGCGGCAAAACGCCTCGCCGATATTCTTAACGATCGCATAAGGGAGCCTGGAATTCAGCGGTGTGGTTGCTTCTCTTTGTGGAATCTCAACCGGCTCACCATAGACTTCAGAGGAAGATGAGTATATGACACGTTCTACTCCCGTATTTTTTGCCAAGTCCAGTATATTTTTAATTCCTTCTATATCGTTTAAGACTAGTTTGGGGTTGGTCAATGTGCGCTGGACACCCACTACTGCGGCATAATGAAAAATTAAATCGAAATTGCCAGAAATAACCACTGGAGCGATGTCGTTAAAATCATTGACATTGGCCTTGATAAATTTCCAATTATTATATGTACGGTCTGGCAATTTACCGGCCATGCCCGTAGAGAGATCGTCGACGATAACGACCTTGTATTCTTGGTTTTGTACAAGGCGTCTGGCCAAGCTTCCGCCAATGTTACCCGCGCCACCGGTTATTAGAATGTTTTTTCTCATAATGTTTCCTGTTAATAGTTTATGGTTTTTCTCTTAACTCCAGTATGTACTTGTAGACTTTCATTGTCTCGGTGTACATCTTTTCGCGCTGAATTTTCCCGTCACAAGCTCTTTTCCCTTGCTACCGTATCCGAAGCGGATCGCCTGGCTTCCCGCCAGAATACTCAGCTTCCTGCGAACGATTCAGGATCGTTGGGTGGTATCAACATCCCGCTCTCGTTATCAGCGACAATTTCAGGTATTGCGCTCACATTGGTTGCGATAACTGGCTTTCCTGAGGACATAGCTTCAAGTAGTACTAGACCAAATCCCTCGGTAACTGAGGTTAGGGCAAATATATCGAATGCATTAATAACCAGAGGAATGTCTTGACGAAAGCCAGCCCAGATCACATGATCCTTGAGTCCAAGCTTCTCAGAGTGACTTCTTAGCTTTTCGTGAAGCGGACCTGATCCCACGATTACTAGTTTTGTCTTGGGGGTAGTCACCTGATTTATGAATTTGGCATAACCGGTTAGCATGACGTCGATTGCTTTGGCTGGCACCAAGCGTGCTACGCTTCCAATTAATAATGTCGGGCCGTTGCCCCCCCACTCAGCGCGGAGATTTTCTACTTTTTCTCGATCAACATTCTGGAAGCAGTGAGGATTAAGACCATAATGTACTACAGTGATTCGCCGGTTGGTTGAGGCTGGCCAGCGCTTTGAGTAGTATCGTTTGACTGAATCCGAGATCGCGATGATCCCGTCTGCACGACTGACCACCCACCTTTCAAGCATGTTTGCTCCCGGACCACCATAAAAACGAGATTCGTTATGCCTCGAGATCAGGAATGGCAACTGCGGGGATTTCAATAATGCAATGCGAGCGTATAATTCGGCGGGCGCCAAATGAGCATGAACGATATGAGGAGCGAAACTTGCAATCGCATTTTTGAGTCTCCAAAGAGGCCCGAGTTCCCCGTACTGCGATAATCCCAGAGGAAAGACGTGCACCCCAAGACTCTCTAGTTCTGCTTTCCAATAGCCATCACCCTTTAGATATGCGCAAGCGACTTCGCAGCCAAAATTCCTGATTTGTCCTTCGATCAAATCTCGTAGATGATTCTCTGCGCCGCCGCGGTTTATCGTTGTAATAATATGCAATATTCTCATGATAAATAGCCTTATCTCCTGTTTCTATATTAGTATAAATCATAAGACGATGTCATTGTGCTGATCAAGATTTGCACGGCAACGAGATAAGAACATGCAGATTCCTTGGTGGGCGAAACTCTGTGCAAAAATGGCTCTATCTAGATTGCCATTTGGGTATTCCGTCTGGCAGAAACTTGGTCTGTTCCGGCATGGCAATATGGATGCTGGTGAGTATGCAATCCGGATTTTTCAAAGCCATATGGAGAAATCGTGTTTTCAACAACGGCTTGCTGGAAAGACAATTCTAGAACTAGGTCCGGGTGACAGTCTCGCGACCGCAATAATTGCCGCAGGATATGGCGCGCGGTCTATACTCATTGATAGTGGTCGGTTTATACGTAAGGATATCAACTCCTATGTTGAATTAGTGGGCGCGCTTGCCAAGAGAAACTTGCCTCACATAGACATCTCATGCTGTCGTGATGTAGATGAAATTCTTGAACTGTGCAATTCCAGGTATATGACAGAGGGGTTGGACAGCCTCAGAATGATCGAAAAGGAATCAGTAGACCTAATTTTCTCCCAAGCCGTGCTTGAACATATAAGAAGATACGATTTTCTGGAGACAATGAGAGAATGCCGTAGAATCCTCCGGGAAGGCGGGGTCTGTTCGCACCAAGTTGATCTTCGCGATCATCTGGGTGGATCCCTGAATAATCTGCGCTTCAGTGAACGGGTCTGGGAGTCTGCTTTTTTTTCAAAGTCAGGATTCTATACCAACCGGATCCAATACAGCGAAATGATTGGGCTATTTGCGCAGGCTGGTTTTAAAGTTGAAGTAACCGATATCTGTCGTTGGGACACACCGCCAACTCGGAGAAGCCGGCTTTCTACGGAGTTCATCAGAATACCGGATGAAGAACTGTGTATATCTATGTTCGACGTATTGCTACGCTAACTATGATTCTCCGTATATGAAAGCAAACAGAGAAAAAAAACTTCTGTACTATATAACAGAAGACTGGTATTTCGTTTCTCATCGACTTCCATTGGCGATTTCTGCAAAGAATGCTGGATACGATGTTTGCATCGTGACGCGTGTGAGAAACTACGGAAATATTATACGTTCCTCTGGATTAAAACTCATTCCTTTTGAAAATTCACGAAGCAGTATAAATCCTCTGAGAGAACTTCTGACCCTGTTCAGGTTGATTGCATTGTTTATGCGCGAAAAGCCGGATATCGTTCACAACGTTGCCATAAAACCCGTTCTGTACGGTGGAATAGCCGCACGCTTGGTTAAGACACCACAAGTAGTCAATGCGCTCGCGGGCATGGGTTGATATTCGCATCTAGCACCGGCTTGGCCCGCTGGATTAAGCCTGCAGCTCGCCAAATGCTCAGGTTCGTGCTTACCTCTGGAACCGTACTAGTACAGAATCAAGATGACGCAGCATTTCTAACCCAGATAGGTGTGCCTCGGGCGAATATACGACGTATCGCTGGTGCCGGGGTTGATCTGACACTGTTCCACGCAAGCCCCGAGAAGACTGGATTGATTACGGTTGTTCTACCAGCACGATTGCTCTGGGATAAAGGCGTGGGGGAGTTTGTCGAGGCTGCGCGCATCATCAGAAAGCAGGGAATAAACGCGCATTTTGCGCTTGCAGGAGAATCCGACCATGCCAATCCCGCATCGGTCTCACCGAAGACTATTGCTGAGTGGGTTTTGGAAGGAGTTGTTGACCATCTCGGGTGGGTTGAAAACATGCCGTCTCTATTTGCTCAGAGCCATATAGTATGCTTGCCTTCGTATTATGGTGAAGGAATCCCGAAATCGCTGATTGAGGCTGCAGCGTCTGGACGGCCTATCGTCACGACCGATATGCCAGGATGTCGTGAGATCGTCCGGCATAATGAAAATGGATTTCTGGTCCCCCCCCGCAATGCTAAAGCACTCGCGAAAGCGCTGGTGCGCCTAATAGAAGACCCCGTGCTTCGACAACAGATGGGGGCGCAGAGTCGCATTCGCGCCGAGAAAGAGTACGGAGTGGAAACAGTCAATCGGCAGACGCTAGCACTCTATGAGGAGGCTCTGAGTTGAGGGTGTTAGTTACCGGTGCTACTGGGTTTGTCGGTTCTTCATTGGTAGACCAGCTGGTTCGTGATGGGATTCACGATGTCAGGGTTGCATTGAGGAGAGACAGGCCTAGTTTGAGCGATCAAGTTGAGCATGTCATCGTCGGTGAAGTCGCCGGGGAAACAGTTTGGCGACAGGCGCTGCGCGGTATCGATACAGTGATTCATCTCGCCGCCCGGGTACACGTCATGACAGACAGCGTAGCGAATTCTTCCGCAGAATATCACCGCGTAAATGTTGATGGCACCCTTAACCTCGTTCGCCAGGCAGTAGATGCTGACGTCAAGCGTATTATTTATCTGAGCTCAATCAAGGTGAACGGGGAAGAGACATTGGCAGGCCAGCCGTACTATGCAGATGATCAACCTTCGCCAGCAGGATCATATGCTGTATCCAAATATCGAGCAGAGGAAGGGATCCGTCGATTAATTTCGGGGGCTGATATGAGTGCTGTAATAATTCGCCCTACTTTGGTATACGGAGCTGGAGTGAAGGGAAATTTTCTCAACATGATGCACTGGCTATCCCGCGGTATACCTATGCCTTTAGGATCGATTCACAATAGCCGCAGCCTTGTAGCGCTCGATAATTTGGTAGATCTAATTATCAAATGTATTGAGCATCCTGCAGCTGCAGATCAAGTATTCCTCGCTGGAGATGGCGAGGACTTATCCACTACAGAACTTCTTCGACGGCTTGGGGGTTTTCTTGGCAAACCCGCCCGTCTCGTGCCGTTTCCACATGCGGTCTTGAACATGATTGCTCGCGTATCCGGAAGACGTGATGTTGCACAACGATTGCTGACCTCGCTACAGATCGATATCAGGAAAAACTGGGAAATCCTCGGCTGGAAACCGCCGGTCACTCTGAATCAGGGTTTGGAAACTGTCACACGCTGGTACTTAAATGAATCACGAAGTTACTGAGATAATGGCGAAAATAATCTTCAGTTGCATGCCCACTATTCAAGAGACATGTGAATGATCATAGGCGTAATTCTCATCACGTTTTGTACGGCAGGACTTGTAACTTATCTTCTGACACATGCTAGCGGTCGATTTCAGATAATAGATTACCCTAATAACCGCTCTCTTCATAGCACACCTATCCTACGTACTGGCGGACTGGCGATCTGGGCTGGGATGATCACTGGAACCGCAACTGTAGTCCTGATGCTTGAATGGAAGTACGAAATCGCATGGATTGCATGTGCGGCGACTGTCGTCGGACTTGTCTCGTTCTTCGATGACCGCGCACACGTCCCGGCATATATCAGATTAGCTATCCATCTCATCGCCGCTGCATTGTTATTGAGCGGACAGTTGGATCTGACATCGATTGAAATTCCTGGTATCAGCACCGAATTGGCCCTCGGAACAGGAATGTTGATTATTGCGCTGTTCATCACCTGGAATATCAATCTGTACAACTTTATGGATGGAATGGACGGCATTGCAGGCGGCATGACGATAGCCGGTTTTGTAACTCTGGGGCTGCTCGGTCATCTCGCGGGCGATGACTATTACGCGGTGATCTGCTGGGTAATCGCCGCCGCTTCTGCAGGTTTCCTGGTATGGAACTTCCCGCCTGCGCGGATATTCATGGGCGATGTCGGATCATCCACCTTGGGTCTGCTGGTTGCCGCGATGTCTCTATGGGCGGATCGGGCCGATCTTTTCCCGCTTTGGCTGTCCGTCCTCATCTTTTCTCCTTTTGTGGTTGACGCCACCCTGACGCTCGCGCGCCGGACCCTGAAAGGCGAACGCATCTGGGAGGCGCATCGCGATCATTACTACCAGCGCCTGGTCCGGGCGGGATGGAGCCATCGCCGTACTGTCTTGTGGGAATATGGCCTGATGGTGATATGCAGTGCCTGCGCACTGCTGGCCTTTCACGCGCCCGTGGTGATGCAATGGTCGATCCTGGGGGCGATGGCGTGCGTTTATATTGCAGCGATAGTTGCGGTGCGCCGTATCGAGGTGCGTAGAGCGATCGGGCAGGGTTCAGAAGTTCCTCGTAGCTCATACGTGGAGGATTTTTGGATGGAAACCCTACTGGGCAATCTATCGTGTTCTACTGAAGTATTAGTCCGAATATCCAATATCCCTTCGTTTCAGATTCAAATTAACATCCGGGTTGTATTGCAGTACAATACGCGCCACTGAAGCTTCAATAATAAAAAAACCCAAACCAAATCAGTCAGTACGGTTGGGATTATATGGTCCAAGAGGAAAAGGCTTTGGCAGCAAGACGCCGTGTGGCAATTGTTGTACATGATATAAGCATGGTCGCGGCTGCCTGGTTTCTGGCATACCTGACCCGCTATAACTTCAATATTCCAGCAGTAGTCTGGCCCATCCTGGGGCAAACCCTGCCCTTGGTATTGGCGATACAGGGTCTGATCCTGTGGCGTTTCGGCCTCTACCGCGGGGTGTGGCGTTTCGCCAGCATACCCGACCTGTGGAACATCATCCGGGCCGTGGCGATCGGTGTATTCATCGTCGCTCTGGTGGAATTCCTGGTCAACCGGCTGGAAGGCATACCCCGCACGATACTCCTGCTCTACCCGGTATACCTCGTGCTTTTCCTGGGTGCGCCGCGCCTGACTTATCGCATCTGGAAAGATTACCGCCTCGGCTTACTGAACGGTGCCGACCGCAAGCGGGTGCTGATCCTGGGCGCCGGCCGGGCAGGGGAGATGCTGGCCCGCGACATGCGGCGCGACGGGAGCTACCAGCCGATCGGCTTCCTTGACGATCAACCCTCCCTCAGAGGATCCAAGGTGCACGACCTGCCGGTGCTGGGCGTAATCGAACGCCTGCCCGAAGTCGTCCATAGTCATGCCCTGGATCTGGTCATCATCGCGCTGCCATCGGCGACCAATAACCAGATGCGGCGGGTGGTGGAGATCTGCGAGCGGGCGGAGGTTGAATTCCGCACACTGCCGCGCCTGCAGGACCTGGTCTCGGGGCAGCCCACCGTCTCCGAGCTGCGCGAGGTCAAGATCGAAGACCTGCTCGGACGCACGCCTATCACCCTGGACTGGAACCGCATCAGCAAGGGCCTGGCCGGACAGACGGTGCTGGTGAGCGGCGGCGGCGGGTCGATCGGCTCCGAGCTGTGCCGCCAGATCGCGCGCCTGCGGCCCGCCGCCCTGGTCCTGTTCGAGAACAACGAGTACAACCTGTTCGAGATCGAGCGCGAGCTGCGCGGCAAGCATCCCAACCTGGTGCTGCACGCCTATCTCGGCGACGTGCGCGACCGTGCCTCGGTGGTGCGCGCCTTTGAACGCTTCCAGCCCCAGGTCGTTTTCCATGCCGCCGCCTACAAGCATGTCCCCATGCTGGAATCCCAGGCCCGGGAGGCGGTGCGCAACAACGTGCTCGGCACCCGCCTGATGGCGCAGACCGCCGACCGTTTCGGCTGTAACGCCTTTGTCATGATCTCCACCGACAAGGCCGTGAACCCGGCCAACGTCATGGGCGCAACCAAGCGGGTGGCGGAGATCTACTGCCAGGCCTTCGCCCAGCGTTCGCGCACCCGCTTCATCACGGTGCGCTTCGGCAACGTCCTCGGCTCCGCCGGGAGTGTGATCCCGATCTTCCAGCAGCAGATCAAGGCCGGCGGGCCGGTGACCGTGACCCACCCGGACATCACGCGCTACTTCATGACCATTCCGGAGGCGGCGCAGCTCATCATGCAGGCGGCGGTAATGGGCGAGGGCGGGGAGATCTTCGTGCTCGACATGGGCGAGCCGGTCCGGATCGGATACCTGGCCGAGCAGATGGTCCGCCTGTCCGGCAAGACCCCCGGCGAGGACATAGAAATCGTCTATACCGGGCTCCGGCCCGGCGAAAAATTCTACGAGGAATTGTTTTACGCGCAGGAGCAATATAAATCCACCGGGCATGATAAAATCCTGCTCGCGCATTCCGTCGTGGTGGACTGGCCCCTCCTGACGGCCGACGTGCGCGCAATCGAGGAAGCGGTGGAGCAGTATGATGAGGGGGAGGTTCACCGCCTGCTCGAACGGATTGTACCTGAGCTCGCCGCTCAACAATCGGTTTCCAATGTCATCCCCTTCGAACGTGCGAGCGTATGACTTACAAGGTTACCAAGGCCGTATTCCCCGTGGCGGGAATGGGCACCCGCTTCCTTCCGGCCACCAAGGCCAATCCGAAGGAGATGCTCCCGATCGTCGACAAGCCGCTGATCCAGTACGCCGCGGAAGAGGCGATCGCGGCCGGGATCAAGCAGCTGATCTTCGTCACCAGCAGCGCCAAGCGCTCCATTGAAGACCATTTCGACAAGAACTACGAACTCGAATCCGAACTGATCGCGCGCAACAAGCGCAACCTGTTGCGCATGGTGCAGGACATCCTGCCCAATGGCGTTTCCTGCGCCTACATCCGCCAGCCCGAGGCGCTGGGACTCGGACACGCGGTGCTGTGCGCCCGCCCTGTGGTCGGCAACGAGCCTTTCGCGGTGATCCTCGCCGACGACCTGATCGACAACGGGAACCACAGCTGCCTGTCGCAGATGGTGGACCTGTTTTCGGAGCGCGGCTGCAGCCTGCTGGGCGTGGAACAGATCGATCCGGCCGAGACGGACAAGTACGGCATCATCACACCCAGGCCCTTGTCAGAGCGTATTTACCAGGCGGAGGCCATCGTGGAAAAGCCGCGTCCGGACGAGGCGCCGTCGGCGCTGGCGGTGGTCGGCCGCTACATCCTGACTCCCGGGATCTTCGATTACCTTGAGAACCTCGGCAAGGGGACCGGCGGCGAGATACAGCTCACTGACGCCATCGCACAGCTGATGGGCAGCGAAACGGTGCTGGCTTACGAATTCGACGGCATACGCTACGACTGCGGCAGCAAGCTCGGCTACCTCCAGGCGACGGTCGAATATGCCCTCAAGCATCCCGACCTGCAGCAGCCGTTCCGCGAATACCTGCAGAAATTCAGCCTGATGGAATGAAGAAGCGCGATGGGGACGGATCCAAATCCGCCCCCCATCGCGCCTGATACCCTAGTCCGACTCGCGGTCCTGTCGCGGACTTTCCGCCGGTGAGCGGGATTCAGCGGAGGGGGATGCCTGCGCCGGGGCAGCCGCCGCGGGTCGCTCTTGTTCCCGCTGTGAGGTGACCGCGGAGTGGAGCGAGTTGGGCCTGAAGTCCGGCTTGACCGGCTCCACCATGGAACCCGTCGGCGCCGCGAAGGTGATGGACGGGGCTGTATGCGGGGATGGTGCAGGTGCCTGAACCGCCGCCATCGGGGCCGTACTGATCACCGGCATGGATGCGGGTACCGCCGGGAGGTCGTTCCGTTCCGTCCGCACGCTTGCAGCAGACTCGACACCCTCAGCAGCGGCGCGCGCCGGTTCGGGCCGCGATTGCCCCGACGATTGGGGACGCGGACCGCCGCCGCCTTCCCCGGATCTGCCGGCAGCGTCACCGGAACCCTCGCGGCTCTGGGATCGGCGGCGTCCCCCGCGGCGTGAGCGCTGCCGGCCGGTACGCCCGCCGGAACCCTGCGCTCCATCGGCCGGGCGTTCACCCTGGCCCGGGCGTGTCTGGTCTGTCTGCACTTGCAACTGCTGCTGCACGGGCTCGGGCGAAGCCTCCTCTGCCGCAGCCTCATGCCGCGGCTCCGCCGGCGCTTTCTGGCGCGACGGATGTTCCCCGCTGTGCCGCCCGCCCGAGGCCGCTTGTCCGCCGCCGCGCCGCTGCTGCTGCGTACGTCCTCCGCGTCCCCCGCGCGTGCCCTGCCGGTCAGCGGAGCCTTCGCCGTTGCGCCGTTCTTTGCGCTCAGGGGAGGCGGTGGGCTGAACCACGGGTACCTCCGGCTTCGGGCTGCCGAACAGGGAAGTCCACATCTGTTTGATGAAACCGCCGCGCACCTCCACCTTGGGCGCGGTCTCCCGGGGCTGCTCACGGTATTCCATCGAATCTTCCGGGCGGCTGGCCGGGGCCGGCGTACGCGGCATGATGCCCCTCACGAGGGGGGCTTCCGCCACCGGCTTGGGCTGGGCCAGAGGAATGACGTCGGCCTTGACCTCGATCTCGCTGGCGAGCTCGTAGCTGGCCTTTTCCTCGGTTTCTGCCGGCAAATCCTCCTTGCGGAGGCGCTTGACCTCGAATTTGGGCGTCTCAAGGGCGGAGTTGGCGATGAGCAGGATCTTGATGCCCTGCCGCTTCTCGACCCGGCCGATCGCCTCGCGCTTCTCGTTGAGGAGGAAGGTCGCGACGTTGACCGGGACCTGGATGATCAGGCGGGCGGTGTTCTCCTTCATGGCCTCTTCCTCGATCACGCGCAGGATCGACAGTGCGAGGGATTCGACGTTACGGATCGTGCCGAGCCCGTTGCAGCGCGGACAGATGCTGTAGGCGGACTCGCCCAGCGAAGGCCGCAGGCGCTGGCGCGACATCTCGAGCAGGCCGAAGCGGGAGATTCGCCCCATCTGGACGCGGGCACGGTCTTTCTTCAGCGCCTCCTTGAGGCGGTTCTCGACCTCGCGCTGGTTGCGCGCGGGGGTCATGTCGATGAAATCGATGACGATCAGGCCGCCGAGGTCGCGCAGCCGGAGCTGGCGGGCGATCTCGTCCGCTGCTTCCAGATTGGTGTTGAGGGCGGTTTCCTCGATGTCGCCGCCCTTGGTGGCGCGGGCGGAGTTGATGTCGATGGCGACCAGCGCCTCGGCGTGGTCGATGACCACGGCGCCGCCCGACGGAAGGCGGATCTCGTGGTGAAACGCCGCCTCGATCTGGCTTTCGATCTGAAAGCGGGTGAAGAGGGGGATCTCTTCCTGGTACAGCTTGAGCTTGGACAGGTTCTGCGGCATGACCTGCTGCATAAAATCGCGTGCGCGCTGGTACACCGCCGGGTCGTCGATGAGGATCTCGCCGATGTTCGGCCGCAGATAGTCGCGGATAGCCCGGATGATGATGTCGCTTTCCTGGTAGATCAGGTAGGGGGCGCGGGTCTCATCGGAGCTGGAGGCGGCCTCGATGGCCTCCCACACGCGCACCAGATAGTCGAGGTCCCACTGGATCTCCTCGGCGCTCTTGCCGATGCCGGCGGTGCGCACGATGATCCCCATGCCGTCGGGGATCTCCAGGGCGTTGATGGCCTCGCGCATCTCGTTGCGGTCGTCACCCTCGATGCGGCGGGAGATGCCGCCGGCGCGCGGGTTGTTCGGCATCAGGACCAGGTAGCGACCGGCCAGGCTGATGAAGGTGGTGAGGGCGGCGCCCTTGTTGCCGCGCTCTTCCTTGACCACCTGGACAACGACTTCCTGTCCTTCTTTCAGGGCTTCGCGGATTTCCACCCGGCGGTTGTCGTCCGGGCCGGCGTCGAAGACTGTGGGGGAGACTTCCTTCAGGGGGAGAAAACCGTGGCGGTCCGCACCGTAATCGACGAAGGCCGCTTCCAGGCTGGGCTCGACACGGGTGATGCGGGCCTTGTAGATGTTTGACTTTTTCTGTTCCCGCGACGGGGTTTCTATATCGAGATCGTAAAGATACTGTCCGTCAACCAGCGCGACCCGCAACTCTTCCGGTTGAGTCGCATTAATCAGCATTCTTCTCATGTTTCAGCAATCCTTAAGTGGAACCATTCACGCTGTTCAGCGCGGAATTGCTGAATCGTAACTGTATGCGGTGATCTTATGACATTACGTTTGCGCCAGCCTGTGTGCGAACATCATGATCGTGCACCGTATCGTCTCAAATCGGTCAACAGTTCGTATTCAGCCTCACCCGCGCACGATGACGTGGATGGTTGTGTTAACTTTCCCGTTCGAAACACTGGGCTTCGAACATCTTGTGCATTCATGTACCACATCGGACTCCCGGCACCATCCATCGTGAGGATGTGCCGCTGAATCCCTCTATAATCATTACATTGATTAGGAATGTTGAAGTTGTATTCAACCTTCCCGGTGACTGTTCCGCGTTTCCTCCCCAGCTCTGCGAAGGCGGCCGCGGACAGACGGGTCTCGGCCTCAGGACACTCGACCACGCCTGTCACAAAGTCTTTCCAATGCACGTGTACCATGGCTGGCGAGGTGTCGGGCCGGCGTCCAAGGGACGGCCGGGCGGACAAATTTTATCCCACCCGCGATAAACGCCCTGCTAATATAGCAATGTTTTAAAGCAGCTTCAAACAGTTATCGTATACGGGCGGAGATACCCAAGGGAGATGAAAGAATCGAAGGCGGCGGCCCCCGCCGTGCGGGTGGTGGAAATCGAGCGCAGTCGCGGCGGGCAGCGCATCGACAATTTTCTGTTGACGCTGTTCAAGGGCGTACCGCGCAGCCATGTCTACCGCCTGCTGCGCACCGGACAGGTGCGCGTCAACAAGGGGCGCATCAAACCCACCTACCGGCTCAACGTCGGGGACCAGGTGCGGATCCCTCCCGTGAGCTACTCCGAGTCCATGCCGGTGCGGGTCGATGATGACCGCAGGGCGGCCATCGAGGCGGTAGTGATCCACGAGGACGAAGACATCATGGTCCTCGACAAGCCGGCCGGGATGGCGGTACACGGGGGCAGCGGCCTGCGCTTCGGGCTGATCGAGGCGTTGAAGTTGATGCGGCCCGACAGCCCTGACATCTCCCTGGTACACCGGCTGGACCGCTTCACCTCCGGCTGCCTGCTGGTGGCGAAGAACCGTGCCATGCTGCCCGCGCTGCAGGAACAATTCCGCACTGAACGCGTGGAAAAACAATATCTGACCCTGGTGAAGGGTCGCTGGCAGGGCGGAGCCCGTACGGTGACTCTGTCCCTGCACAAGGGCCGCCTGCAATCCGGAGAACGCATGGTCCTGGTCGATGACGAGGAGGGGAATGATGCAGAAAGCCGTTTCATCCCCGTCGAGACCTTTGCCGTCGCCAGTCTGATGCAGGTGATGCTGAAGACCGGGCGCATGCACCAGATCCGCGTACACGCGGCCGGCGTGGGGCATCCGGTCGCCGGCGACGAGAAATACGGCGACCCTGACTTCAATCGCAGCATGCGCGACTTCGGCCTGAAGCGGATCTTCCTCCACGCCCAGGCGCTCAGTTTTTACCATCCGCGCACCGGGCGCCTGATGAGCCTGTCCACCCCGCTGCCGGACACCCTGCGCCAGGTGCTGGAGCGACTCCAGCAATAAAATGGGGACAGATTTATTTATTGCGTGAAAAGGGGCGGATCCTGATCCGCCCCCTAATGTAATGTCGGTCAGTGTGCAAATTCATATTCAATAAATAAATCTGTCCCCATTTAAGACTTTAGGGTTATTGTGAATGGTGCTTCCGTATAAGCTTCTCGTGTTCGACTGGGATGGGACCTTGATGGATTCGGAGGCGCGCATCGTCAGTTGCCTGTCGATGACCTTATCCGATCTCGCCTTGCCCGCGCTCGGGCGCGATGAACTGCTCAACGTGATCGGGCTCGGACTGCCGGAGGCGGTTGCCACGCTGCTGCCGGAGGCCGATGCGGGACTGATCCGCCGCTTCATCGATCGTTACCGTTACCATTTCCTGTCCGACCATCACGCCGCCGCGGTTTTGTTCCCGGGTGCGAAGGAGACCCTCACCGCGCTCGATCGCCGCGGCTACCTGCTGGCGGTTGCAACCGGCAAGGGCAGACGGGGGCTGGACCAGTCCCTGGAGGACACCGGCTGCGGCGGCCTGTTCTCGCTCTCGCGTTGCGCGGATGAAACCGCTTCCAAGCCGAATCCGCGTATGCTGATCGAGATCATGGATGTGCTCGGCATCGCCCCGGACGAGACCCTGATGATCGGCGATACCGAATATGACATGCAGATGGCGCACAATGCGGGCGCGCGCGCGCTGGCGGTGAGCTACGGCGTCCATGCGCGTGAACGCCTGCTCGCCTGCGAACCGCTCGGGTGCCTGGACGTGATCACCGATATACTTCCCTGGCTCGAAGGCGTGAGGCGTGAGGCGTGAGGCGTGAGGCGTGAGGCGTGAGGCGTGAGGCGTGAGGCGTGAGGCGTGAGGCGTGAGGCGTGAGGCGTGAGGCGTGAGGCGACAAGAGTTTGCTCGCCGCATTTTCCTTGTCCAGCACTTTTTTAAATTAGTATTTTTCTTCTTTTACCCCTAACTCCTCATCCCTCACGCCTAACCGAATACCCTTTCAGTGTCTCCATCCATTACAATCATGCATCGGGTAACAACAAGGACCGGGTAATGTCTGACGAGAACAAACAGCAGGATCCATGGCTGGGTGAGGCGCAGGCGCCGCGCGCAGGTAACGGCAAGCAGGGCGCCGTGGAAGAGACGTGGGCACGCAGCGTGCTGGAAACGCTGGTACAGGCTACCCTCAAGGAGCAGCGCAGCGCCCGCCGCTGGGGTGTCTTTTTCAAGCTGATGTTCCTCGGATATCTGTTTCTGATCCTGTACACCTACTGGCCGGGGAAGCTGGTCGACGAGAGCCTGTCGGGCCGGCATACCGCCCTGATCGACATCAACGGCGTAATCGCCGAGGACCGCGACGCCAGTGCGGACTACATCGTCGACAGCCTGCGTGAAGCCTTCGACAACAAGCACGCCGCCGCCATCCTGCTGCGTATCAACAGCCCCGGCGGCAGCCCGGTGCAGTCGGGCTATGTCAACGACGAGATCGCGCGCCTGCGCGCGCAGCATCCCGACAAGAAGGTGTACGCCGTGATCACCGACATCTGCGCCTCCGGCGGCTATTACATCGCGGCGGGCGCTGACGAGATCTACGCGGACAAGGCAAGCATCGTGGGCTCCATCGGCGTGCTGATGGACGGCTTCGGTTTCGTGCAGACGCTCGACAAGCTCGGCATCGAGCGCCGCCTGATCACGGCGGGCGAGAGCAAGGGCTTCCTCGATCCGTTCTCGCCGATGAAACCCGATGACGAACACCATATCCGCACGATGCTGGCGAACATACACCAGCAGTTCATCGATACCGTGAAGAAGGGGCGCGGGGACCGCCTCAAGGACGATCCCAGCCTGTTCACCGGGCTGGTGTGGACCGGCGAGGAAAGCCTCAAGCTCGGCCTGGTCGACGGCCTGGGGAGCCCCAGCTACGTCGCGCGCGAAATCATCGGCGCGGAAGACATCATCGACTACACCTATCAGCCGCCGTACTTCCAGCGCTTCGCCGAACGCATCGGCGCAGCGGCGGCACAGGGAGTGGCGGGGATGCTGAAGGTGGAACTGAGGTGAGGCGTGAGGCGTGAGGCGTGAGGCGTGAGGCGTGAGGCGTGAGGCGTGAGGCGTGAGGCGTGAGGCGTGAGGCGTGAGGCGACAAGAGTTTGCTCGCCGCATTTTCCTTGTCCAGCACTTTTTGAATTAGTATTTTTGTTCTTTTACCCCTGACACCTCACCCCTCACGCCTCACGACTCACTCAAAGTACCTTGACACCCTCCGCCTCGAGCATCCGCGCCAGCCGCATCAGCGGCAGGCCGATGAGCGCCGTCGGGTCGGGGCCTTCGATCCGTTCCAGCAGGGCGATGCCGAGCGATTCGGATTTGAAGGCTCCGGCGCAGTCATAGGGTTGCTCGCGCCGCAGATAGGACTCGATCGCCTCCGGGTCCAGCCTGCTGAACGTCACGCTGCAGGTCACGGCATCGACCTGGAGCCGGTTCTTAGCCGCATTCAACAGGCACAGCGCGGTATAAAACTGCATTGTCCGCCCCGAGGCGGCCGTCAATTGCGCGACAGCGGCGGAATGGCTGCCCGGTTTGCCAACCCGATGGCCGTCGAGCACCGCCACCTGGTCGGACCCGATGATGAGAGCCGCGGGATGGTCCGGGGCGATGCGCCGCGCCTTGGACTCCGCGAGCCGGCGCGCCTGGGCCTCCGGCGTTTCGCCGTCCAGCGCACGCTCGTCCACGTCGGGCGAGAGCGCGGTGAATTCCAGCCCCAGGCGCCGCAAGAGCGCCTGCCTGAAGCGCGAGCTGGAGGCGAGCACCAGGGGGGGTGGCGGGGCGGCGGGTGCCTGGGTCATGGCCTGATTCCGAATTCCTTGATCTGCCGTCATTTTAACCGGGTATCCTTGCGACGCCCGGCACAGCCCAATTTTGTTAATGGATTTTGACAGTTACGGCATCTGAGCCTATCATGTGCCGCTATGTCTGGTCGACTTCCTGAGACTGTTCAGTGGGACCGTCTGACCGAGGGTGGTGAAACCCTGCGCGGCACCATTGCACTGCAGGGGATGACGCGCCTGGCAGGCTGCCTGCTGGATGATGAAGGCGAAGTGGACGTCGAGCTGGAGTCCGGCATAGACGCGCAGAAGGTCAGATACCTGCGCGGACACCTGCGTACGACCCTGAACCTGGTTTGTCAGCGCTGCCTGCAGCCGCTGTCGTACCCGCTCGACATCGACATCAGTCTGGGCCTTGTACTGACGGATGACGAGGCGGAAAGACTGCCGGAGGTCTATGACCCCTATGTCTTCGATCAGCGCACGGCGGAGCTGATGACGATTCTGGAAGACGAGCTGATGCTGGCGTTGCCGCTCGTCCCGATGCATGATACCGCGCGCTGTCGCATCGACCCGGCCTATGCCGTTGTCGAAGAGCCGGTGCAGCCGGTCGATACGGGGACGCGGCGGCCATTCGCCAGGCTGGATGCGCTGATGAAGGGAAAAGCGGGCTGACCGGGACGCGTTCCCCTGCGGTCGGCGCCGCGATTGAATGGTAGTAACTATCAGGAGCTAGGAAAATGGCGGTACAGAAATCCAAGAAATCCACTTCGCGGCGCGGCATGCGTCGCGCCCACGACAGCCTCACGGCGCCGACCTTGTCGATCGACCCCACTTCGGGTGAAACCCACCGCCGTCACCACGTGACGCCGGACGGCTATTACCGCGGCCGCAAGGTCATCGAGTCCAAGGAAGGGGAAGTCTAAGGCTTGAGTTTAACCATAGCCCTGGACGCGATGGGCGGTGACCGCGGTCCTGCGGTAACCGTCCCGGCGTCGCTTTACGCCCTCAAGGACAATCCCGATCTGCACCTGATCCTGGTCGGCGACCAGCAGACGCTGCTGCACGAACTGCAGCAGCACAGCGCTTCGGTCGGCGATCGGCTCACGGTTCGGCATGCCTCGCAGCAGGTGAGCATGCAGGAGCTGCCGTCGCAGGCCCTGCGCACCAAGAAGGATTCCTCCATGCGGGTGGCGATCAACCTCGTCAAGGAGGGCGCGGCCGCCGCCTGCGTCAGCGCGGGCAATACGGGCGCGCTGATGGCCACCGCGCGCTATGTGCTGAAGACCCTGCCCGGGGTGGAGCGGCCGGCCATCATCTGCGCCCTGCCCACCATGCGCGGCCATACCCATATGCTCGATCTCGGGGCGAATGTCGACTCCAGTCCCGACCACCTGTTCCAGTTTGCCGTGATGGGCTCCGTGCTGACCAGCGCCGTCGACAGCATCGAGCGCCCCACCGTGGGACTGCTCAACATCGGGGAAGAGGAGATCAAGGGCAACGACCGGGTCAAGGAGGCCGCGCGCATGATAGCCGAAAGCGGTATCATCAATTACGCCGGTTTCGTCGAAGGCGACGATATCTACAAGGGCACCGTGGACGTCGTCGTGTGCGACGGATACGTCGGCAACGTGGCCTTGAAGACCAGCGAGGGCGTCGCCCGCATGATCACGCATTTCCTGCGCGAGGAATTCACCCGCTCGCCGCTGACGAAACTGATCGCACTGGCGGCGAAACCGGTGCTGCGCGGCTTCCGGCGCAAGATCGATCCGCGCCGTTACAACGGCGCCAGCCTGATCGGCCTGCAGGGCATCGTCGTGAAAAGCCACGGCAGCGCGGACGAGGTTTCGTTCGCGAACGCGATCAAGGAAGCCGTGCTGGAAGTCAGGAAAAACATACCGCAACGCATCGGCAGCCAGCTCGAGGCGTTGCTGCTGGCCAGGAAGGCGGGCTGATGTACGCGCGCATCACGGGCACGGGCGGCTATCTGCCCGCCAGGGTGCTGTCCAACGCCGAACTCGAGCGTATGGTCGACACCACCGACCAGTGGATCGTCGAGCGCACCGGCATCCGCACGCGTCATATCGCCGCCCATGGCGAGACCACCTGCGACTTGGCCGAGGCCGCGGCGCGCCGTGCGATCGAGGCAGCAGGCCTCGTGCCCGCCGACATCGACCTCATCATCGTCGCGACCACCACGCCGGACAAGGTGTTTCCCAGCACGGCCTGCCTGCTCCAGCAGCGGCTCGGCATCCACGGTCCCGCCGCCTTCGACATCCAGGCCGTGTGCACCGGTTTCGTCTACGCACTCAGCGTGGCCGACAAGTTCATCCGCACCGGCAGCGCGCGCTGCGCACTGGTCGTCGGCGCTGACACCCTTTCGCGCATCATCGACTGGCAGGACCGGTCCACCTGCGTCCTGTTCGGCGACGGTGCCGGCGCGGTGGTCCTGGAGGCGGCCGCGGAGCCCGGCATCCTGTCGACGCACCTGCACGCCGATGGCCAGTACCAGGAGATGCTGATGGTTCCCGAAGGCGTCTCGCAGGGTTATGAAAGCGTGCAGGAAGGCAGCGCATTCATCAAGATGCAGGGCGGCGAGGTATTCAAATTCGCGGTGAACTCCCTGGAACAGCTCGTCGACGAGACGCTGGTGGCCAACGGAATGCAACGGGACGACATCGACTGGCTGGTCCCGCACCAGGCCAATATCCGCATCATCACCGCCACCGCGCGCAAGCTGAAGATGTCCATGGAGCGCGTCGTCGTGACCGTGGATACCCATGGCAACACCTCGGCGGCGTCGATACCCCTCGCGCTCGACGTCGCCGTTCGCGACGGCCGCATCAAGCGCGGCGAGACCCTGCTGTTCGAGGCTGTCGGCGGCGGCTTCACCTGGGGTTCTGCGCTGGTTAAATATTAGTGAGGCGTGAGGCGAGAGGCGTGAGGGGTAAATTCTTTTTTCCGCCTCACACCTCACTCCTGACGCCTCACCGGTGAATAAAGAACATAACGGCTGATCGATGGACACAGACAACGAAACAACGGCACTAAAACGACTGGCCTTCGTCTTCCCCGGCCAGGGTTCCCAGTCAGTCGGGATGCTTGCGGAACTGGCCCAGGCCTATCCGGGCGTGAAGGAAACCTTCAAGGAGGCCTCCGCGGCGCTCGGTTACGACCTGTGGGAGCTGGTCCAGCAGGGGCCGGAGGCGGATCTCAACCGTACCGACCGCACTCAGCCTGCGATGCTCGCCGCGGGTGTCGCGGTGTGGCGTGTCTGGAACAGCAACGGCGGTGCGACGCCCGAGATACTCGCCGGACACAGCCTGGGTGAATACACCGCGCTGGTGTGCGCGGAGGCGCTGGATTTCGCGGACGCGATACGGCTGGTGGCGGACCGCGGCCGTTTCATGCAGGAGGCCGTGCCGCAGGGGCAGGGCGCCATGGCGGCCATCCTCGGTCTTGAGGATGCGCAGGTCGCCGCCGTATGCAGGAAGGCCGAGCAGGGTGAGGTGGTCACGGCGGTGAATTTCAACGCACCGGGCCAGGTCGTGATCGCCGGAACCGCCGCCGCGGTCGAGCGCGCGGTCGCGCTGGCGCGCGAGGCCGGCGCAAAGCGCGCGATCACCCTGCCGGTCAGCGTGCCCTCGCATTGCGCGCTGATAAAGCCCGCGGCGGAGCAGATGCGGCAGGCACTCGCCAGGGTGCCGCTGCGGAAGCCCGCACTGCCGGTGCTGCACAACGCGGACGTCGCGACCCACACCGAGGCCGACCGGATACGCGATGCGCTGGTCAGACAGCTGTACAGCCCGGTGCGCTGGGTCGAAACGGTGCGCGAGATGGAGAGCCGCGGCGTGAACAGTGTCATCGAATGCGGCCCCGGCAAGGTGCTCGTCGGCCTCAACAAGCGCATCGGACGCGAACTCGTCACACTCTCGGTATACGATCCGGATTCGCTGGAAGAGGCCTTGTCGGTGGTATGACCGCGAGACACCGCGGCTTCATGGGGCCAGGCCGCGGAGAGTCGAATCCCGGCCTGGCTGCCGGGGCTTAGCCGGCCGCCGCTTTTCTCTGAGGAGACATGACGTGCAAGCATTGGTAAACGATATTGCGCTGGTGACCGGCGCCACGCGCGGGATCGGACGCGCCATCGCCGATGAACTGGGGCGCATGGGCGCAACCGTGATCGGCACCGCCACCACGGCGGATGGCGCTGAGAAGATAGGCGCGCACCTGAAGGCGAATTCCATCAAGGGTTGCGGCCTGGTACTGGACGTCAGGGACGCGGCCTCGATCGAAACGACACTGAAGATCGCCGCCGAGCGTTACGGTGATCCCGGCATACTGGTCAACAACGCCGGTATCACGCGCGACAATCTCCTCGTGCGCATGAAGGACGAGGAGTGGGCGGAAATCATCGAGACCAACCTGAGCTCGGTATTCCGGCTCTCGAAGGCATGCCTTCGCGCGATGATGAAGGCGCGCAAGGGCCGCATCATCAACATCGCCTCGGTGGTGGCGCTGACCGGCAATCCGGGGCAGAGCAACTACGCCGCTTCCAAATCCGGCATCATCGGTTTCAGCAAATCGCTCGCGCGGGAGGTCGCCTCGCGCGGCATCACCGTCAACGTCGTCGCGCCCGGCTTCATCGACACCGACATGACGCAGGCGCTCCCTGAGGCACAGCATGAAACGCTGCTGGCGCAGATCCCGCTCGGACGCCTGGGAAGGCCGGAAGACATAGGCGCAGCTGTGGGCTTCCTCGCCTCGCCGGGCGCCGCCTACATCACCGGCGAAACGCTGCACGTCAATGGCGGTATGTATATGTCATGATGGGTTTTTTTAGCCATATCAGGAGATTATCGGGTGGCTCCGGGGGCGTGTTTTTTCACTGGCATATCTCGGATCTTTCCAATAAAATAGCCGCTCGCAGCTACGGGCTACCATATTTTGTGTAGGGAGGAAATCAACACCATGAGTAATATCGAAGAACGCGTCAAAAAGATCGTCATAAAGCAATTGGGAGTCAAGGAAGAAGAGGTCACCCGGGAAGCATCCTTCGTCGACGATCTGGGCGCGGATTCTCTGGATACCGTAGAGCTGGTGATGGCCCTCGAAGAGGAATTCGAGTGCGAAATCCCCGATGAGGAAGCGGAGAAGATCACCACGGTGCAGCAGGCCATCGACTACATCACTAACCATCAAAAAGGATGATCATCCGCCGCAGGTCCGAAACCCGCGCGTACGCTGATGGATGGCATCCTTGCAACCCCATCGAGGGTGCATCAGTAATCCTCACTTCGCATTGATGTTCAACTGGCTTGTCACCGGGCCTTTCACCACAGACATTCATAGCAAAATGGGCTGCGCCGGCACTGTCACCGCAGTTGTCCCGGTCGCGGCCCTGGTGGGCGTGATGTCCGCCGGGTACCCCTGGCGGACATTGCCTTCAATCGACAGGAAGCAGAACCCTTGAATACCAAACGTCGCGTCGTAATCACAGGGCTGGGCATGGTCGCGCCCGTCGGGCTCAGCGTGAACGAAAGCTGGGAGAACATCCTGGCGGGCAGGAGCGGCATCGGACCGATCGATCGCTTCGACGTGTCCGCCTTTCCGACACGGATCGGCGGCGCGGTCAAGGGCTTCGAGCCTGCGGATTACATTCCGGCCAAGGACATCAAGAAGATGGACCCGTTCATCCATTACGGCGTCGCCGCAGGCGTGCAGGCGATCCGCGATGCGGGCCTGGAGGTGACGGAACGGAACGCCCCCCGCATCGGCGTCGCGATCGGTTCCGGCATCGGCGGCCTGCCCGGCATCGAGAAGGGCTATGATGCCTATCAGAACGGCGGACCGCGCAAGATCTCCCCGTTCTTCGTGCCGAGCAACATCATCAACATGATCTCCGGCAACCTGTCCATCATGTATGGCATGAAAGGGCCGAATATCGCCATCGTCACCGCCTGCTCCACCGGCACGCACAGCATCGGCGAGGCCGGCCGCCTGATCGAGTACGGCGACGCCGACGTGATGGTGGCGGGCGGAGCGGAGATGGCCACATCACCGACCTGCCTGGGAGGATTCTGCGCCGCACGCGCATTGTCGAGCCGGAACGATGATCCCGTCGCGGCCAGCCGGCCGTGGGATCGCGACCGTGACGGTTTTGTGCTGAGCGACGGCGCCGGCGTCGTGGTGCTGGAGGAGTATGAACACGCCCGGGCGCGCGGCGCGCGCATCTACGCTGAACTGATCGGCTACGGCATGAGCGGCGATGCCTACCATATGACGTCGCCGCCGGAGAACGGCGAGGGCGCAATGCGCTGCATGCTGAACGCGCTGCGCAACGCCGGCCTCAATCCTGACGCGGTGGATTACATCAACGCGCACGGCACCTCGACTCCGGCGGGCGACAAGGCGGAGACGCTGGCCGTCAAGACGGCCTTCGGCGCCCATGCCGCGCGCGTCGCCGTCAGCTCCACCAAGTCGATGACCGGCCATCTGCTCGGTGCTGCCGGTGGCATCGAGGCCATCTTTTCAGTACTCGCAATCCGCGACCAGGTCGCACCGCCGACCATCAACCTCGACAATCCCGATCCCGACTGCGACCTGGACTACGTGCCGCACGTGGCGCGTCCGATGAAGATCGACGTCGCGATCTCGAATTCCTTCGGCTTCGGCGGCACAAACGCGACCCTGGTGTTCAGGAAGCCGGGCTAGACCGCCGGCGCAGTCCGCCTTTCGCCATCGGTCCGCGTGAACTCAATGGTGAGCAAGGCAAACCGGGACCTGCGCGATGGCACCGCGCATCCGCGCATCTCCGCCGATGGTGATGCGGTGGAGATATACCGCCTCGAGGATTTCCCCGATCTTCTGCCCTTGCACGAGGCGCATCCGGAGCGTTATCCCTGCCTGCTGGAGAGCGTCAGCCACGGCACGCCCTCGGCGCGCTTCGATATCCTGTTCGCCGCGGTAGACGAACGCCTGACCCTGCATCGGGACGGCCTGACGGCGCATGGCGTCGCCGCCGAAGGCGGGGATTTCCTCGTCCGGCTCGATCACTGGTGGCAGCAGCAGCGGAGGCCCCAGGACGTCCACGCGGAGCTCCCTTTCACCGGCGGCTGGTTCGTGTTCCTGGGCTACGAGCTGGCCACGCGGATCGAACCCCGGCTGGCCGGTCTCCCTCCCCCGGACGGAGACCTTCCGCTCGCCGCGGCGATACGTTGTCCAGGCGCACTGATACGCGACCATGCGGCGGGCTGCACCTATCTCGTGGCGGAGGCTGGCCACGCCGGATTGTCCACGCGGATGCTGAACGATCTCGCGGCCGGCGCTGTGCCTGCCGGAGCACCGCCGGCCTGGAACGCCGACCTGCAGGAAGACGACCCCGGCTGCTTTCTGTCCGGCGTCGAACGCATCAAGCGCTATATCGTCGACGGCGACGTATTCCAGGTCAATTTGTCACGCGCCTGGACAGGGGACATCGATCAGGCCGTCAGCGATGCGGCCATCTACCGCCGCCTGCGGTGGAGCAATCCGGCGCCGTTTTCGGCCATCGCTCGCGTCGACGCGACGACGATCATCTGCTCCTCGCCCGAGCGGCTGTTCAGCGTCCGGGGCGACTGCATCGAAACCCGGCCGATCGCCGGCACCCATCCGCGCGGCAAGGACCCGGACAGCGACGCCGCGCTCTCGCGCCGCCTGATGCAGCATCCGAAGGAGCGTGCCGAACACATCATGCTGATCGATCTCGAGCGTAACGACCTCGGCCGCGTGTGCCGACCGGGCAGCGTGCGGGTCAGCGAGCTGATGACGCTGGAGTCGTACGCCCATGTTCACCATATCGTCTCGAACGTCGTCGGCACGCTGGATGTTCGCGCGACGCCAGGCGACGTGATCCGCGCCGTCTTCCCCGGCGGCACCATCACCGGGTGCCCGAAAATACGCTGCATGGAGATCATCGGCGAGATTGAACAATGCGCGCGCGGCGCGTATACCGGGTCGATCGGTTACCTGGACACCAACGGCAATATGGACTTCAATATCCTGATCCGCACGCTCATGCGCCGGAACGGCCGCATCACCCTGCGCGCCGGCGCCGGCATCGTCGCCGATTCCGACCCGGAGCGCGAGCTGGCCGAGACCCGCGCCAAGGCACGCGGCCTGCTGCGCGCCCTCGCCGCGGAGGAGAGCAGATGACTCCGTCGAGCCTGATCAACGGGCGGCCGGGAAACAGCGTCGACGTACGTGATCGGGGCCTGCTGTACGGCGACGGTCTGTTCGACACGCTGGCGGTGAGGGACGGCCGGCCGCAGCTCTGGGAGCGACACATGGGGCGCCTGCTGGAAGGCTGCCAACGGCTGCGGCTCACGCCGGCGGAACCGTCCCTGCTGCGCGCAGAGGCCGACGCGCTCTGCGCGGACGCGGCGCGGGGAGTCCTGAAGATCGTGCTGACGCGCGGTCCCGGCGCGCGCGGTTACCGCTTCGATGCCGGCGCGCCCGGGACGCGGATCCTGACGCTGTCGGCGGCGGCAGATTATCCCGTCCGGCATTACCGCGACGGCATCGCCGTGCGCCTGTGCACGACCCGGCTCGGCTGCAACCCGGCGCTCGCCGGGATCAAGCATCTGAACCGCCTCGAGCAGGTGCTGGCCCGCGCCGAGTGGAACGACCCGGACATCGCCGAAGGCCTGATGCTCGATGCGGGCGGCCACATCATCGAGGGCACCATGAGCAACCTTTTTGCTGTGCTGGACGGAGTCCTCGTCACGCCTCGCCTCGACGAATGCGGCGTGGCCGGCGTCATGCGCGACATCATCATCGAGTGGGCTCATACCAGCGGACTGCCCGTGGCGGAACGCCACCTGGTCGACGGCGATCTGCGGCGCACCAAGGAGGTATTCCTGTGCAACAGCCTGATCGGTGTGTGGCCGGTGCGGCTCATCGATGACATCGCATTGCATCCCGGGCCGATCGCGGCGCGTGTCGCCGCCGCGGTCGGCGCCATAAGCCTGATGCCCGCGGCAGTGTTACAGGACGCGGATGCCGCCTGGCCCGCCGGAGAGGATTGATGATGCAGAAATGGATCGTCAAGGTTCTCGGCATCTCCCTCATCGTGGCCAGCTTTACCGCGGGCTGGATCCTGCTGGACCTGCAGAATTTCCTGCACGGACCGCTGGCGAAGGATGGCGCGGAGGTCCGCTACGAGGTCCAGCCCGGCGCCGGTCTGATCGCCGTTGCGCGCGATCTTCACCGCATGGGCGCGATGGAGCATCCGTATTACCTGGTGTGGTACGCGCGCTGGCGCGGCGGCGCCGACAGCATCAAGGCGGGCGAGTACCTTATCAAACCGCAGATGACCCCGCTCCAGCTGCTCGACACGCTGGCGCGCGGCGACGTGATGCGCTATACCCTGACTATCCCGGAGGGATGGACATTCAGCCAGATGCTCGCGACGGTGCAGGCTCATGAAAAGATCAGGCATACGCTGGACATCGGGGATGGACAGGCGGTCATGCGGCAGCTCGGTTATCCCGACCAGCATCCGGAAGGCCGCTTTTTCCCGGACACCTACCTCTTTCCGGCCGGTACGACCGACGTCGCGCTGCTGCAGTACGCCTACACGGCGATGGAGCGCCGGCTGGAGGAGGAGTGGCGGGGCAGGGCGCCCGGACTTCCGCTGGAGACACCGTATCAGGCCCTGATCCTCGCCTCGATCGTCGAGAAGGAGACCGGCAGCCCGGATGAGCGCTCCCGTATCGCCGGCGTGTTCATCCGGCGCCTGCAGAGGAACATGCGGCTGCAGACGGATCCGACCGTCATCTACGGCCTGGGAGCCGGATTCGACGGCAACCTGCGGCGCCGTGATTTGGAGGCGGACACCCCTTACAATACCTACATGCGGGCCGGCCTGCCGCCGACGCCGATCGCCCTGCCGGGCGCGGCGGCCCTCCACGCCGTGCTGCATCCCGCGCCGGGTGACGAGCTCTTCTTCGTCTCCCGCGGTGACGGCACGCACCATTTTTCGGCGAGCCTCCTTGAACACAACGACGCGGTGAGGGACTATCAACTGAACAACGGTCGGAGCGGGAAATGACGGGAGCAGGCGGATGTTTCATCACGCTTGAAGGCATCGAGGGGGTGGGTAAGTCGACCAACCTCGCCTTCATCCGCGCCCTGCTCGAGGAGCGCGGCGCGAAGGTGGTTGTGACCCGCGAACCGGGCGGTACCCCGCTCGGGGAGGAGATCCGCGAGTTGCTGCTCGACCATCGCCACGACGGCATGTCCGCCGACACCGAGCTGCTGCTGATGTTCGCGGCGCGGGCGGAGCATATCGCCCGCGTCATCAAACCCGCTCTCGCCGCCGGATCGTGGGTGTTATGCGACCGTTTCACCGACGCCACCTTCGCCTACCAGGGCGGCGGGCGCGGCCTCGGCTTCGAACGCGTGGCCGCGCTCGCCGACTGGGTGCATCGCGACCTCAGACCCGACCTCACGCTGCTGTTCGACCTGCCGGTAGAGGTCGGCCTGCAGCGCGCGGGACGGCGCAACGCCTCTGACCGTTTTGAGAAGGAGAAAATCGGGTTCTTCGAACGCGTGCGCGATACCTATCTGCAACTGGCCGAGCGGGAACCGCGGCGCTTCAGGAT
Source organism: Gammaproteobacteria bacterium (assembly GCA_016712635.1). Lineage (NCBI taxonomy): Bacteria > Pseudomonadati > Pseudomonadota > Gammaproteobacteria > Gammaproteobacteria bacterium. The sequence continues at coordinate 568,407 of JADJQS010000006.1, forward strand.
CGTGGCGGCGGAGCCCCCGCTCGATCAGGTGCAGGATCATCTGCGGCAGGTGATGACGTCATGGCTGGCGACACGACCGATCCTGTGAATCCGCTGCTGCCCTGGCACCGCCCGCACTGGGAACGGATCCGTGCGCTGCAGGATGCGGGACGCCTGCCCCACGCCCTGCTGCTGTGTGGCGTAACCGGCATGGGCAAGAACCGCTTCGCGCGCCTGCTGGCGCACGCCTTGTTGTGCGAATCCCCTGCGGACGACGGTCTGCCCTGCGGTGCCTGCCGCGCCTGCCGTCTGACGCAGGCCGGCACGCATCCCGATCTGTACTGCTGCGAGCCGGAGGAGGACAAATCGGTCATCAACGTCGACCAGATACGGGCGATCGGCCATTTTCTTGAACTCAAGGCGCACTGTGGCGGACGCAAGATCGTCATCATCAGTCCGGCGGAACAGATGAATATCAGCGCCGCCAACAGTCTGCTGAAGATGCTGGAAGAGCCGCCGTCCGGGGTTCACCTGGTCCTGATCAGCAGCCGTCCCGCCACCCTCCCGGCGACCGTTCGCAGCCGCTGTCAACGGCTCGTGCTGGCGGCGCCGGACCGCGGTCCGGCGCTGGAGTGGCTGGCACAACAGCCGGGGATAGGGGGGGGTGAAGCGAGCACCTTGCTCGCGCTGGCGCAGGGAGCGCCGCTCGCCGCCGTCGATCTCGCGGCAGAGGGCCATCTGGGACGCCGCCGGGACATGCTGAAGGAACTCCTGTCCCTCGCCAGGCGCGAGGGTGATCCGCTCCAAGTGGCGGAAAACTGGTTAAAGTTTGATGCTAAAGCATCGCTATATTGGTTACATGGATGGCTGGTCGACATGATCCGCTTTCAGGTCGCGGATCCGCCACCGTTCCTAAGCAACCCTGACAGTACGGAACCCTTGTCTCGGCTGTCCTCTGAATTCAAGAGCCCGTGGTTGTTCGAACAGCTGGACCGGGTCGCCCAGGCCCTGCGATGCCTTGAGGGATCCGTGAACGCCCAGTTGCTGCTTGAGGATGCGTTACTGCCGTGGGCACAGCACGCAACCCAGGCCCCGCAACGGTGATTCACTGGATATTTATCCTATATCATATTGATTAATAAGTTATTTATAATATGAGCGACGCATCAGGAGCAAGTGAGCACCACGCCGCAGGCGCCCCGCGCCAGGGCATCCTCTCCCTGGCCATCAAGGACAAGGGCTCACTCTATTCCGCGTACATCCCCTTCTTCAAGGGTGGTGGCATCTTCATCCCGACGAACAAGAACTACGCCCTCGGCGACGAGGTGTTCATGCTGCTCACCCTGATGGAAGAGACTGAAAAGATGCCGGTGGTCGGCCGGGTGGCGTGGATCAACCCCAAGGGTGCGCAGGGTCACTTCGTACCCGGCATCGGCGTGCAGTTCACCGACAAGGACGGCGAGGCGGTGCGGAACAAGATCGAGACCTACCTGGCGGGCGCGTTGAAATCCGACCGCATGACCCATACCATGTAGCCTGATGAAGTGCAGGGCGGGTCATGACCGCCCCGGCCCTCAGGCTCATCCCTTCAAGACTGCGGAATATCCTCCAACCGGAACGAGGCCGATGCTGCTCGTCGACTCCCATTGCCATCTGGACCTGCTCGACCTGCCCCAGCTCGGCGGAAGCCTTGACGCCGTCATCGACAACGCGCGCACGAACGCAGTGGGGCGGATGCTGTGCGTATCCATCACGCTGGAGGATTTTCCCCGCGTGCTGGCGCTCGCGAACGCGCGCGAGCATGTCTACGCATCGGTCGGGGTGCACCCCAACGAACGCGACGGCAAGGAACCCTCGGTAGAGGATCTGGTCGGCATCGCAAGCGCGGAACGCAAGGTGATCGCCATCGGCGAGACCGGGCTGGACTATTTTCGCGGCAGCGGCGACATGGGCTGGCAGCGCGAGCGCTTTCGCCGGCATATCGCTGCCGCGCGGCGGACCGGCCTGCCGCTCATCATCCACATGCGCGACGCCACTGCTGATACCCTCGACATCCTGCGCGAGGAGGACAGTGCCGGCGTCAAAGGCGTCATGCACTGTTTCACCGGTGACCTCGCCACAGCGCTGGCGGCGATCGAGCTCGGTTTCTACATCTCGTTTTCCGGCATCGTCACCTTCAACAGCGCGGCGGACCTGCGCGCGGTCGCGGCGAGCATTCCCGAGGAATATCTGCTGGTCGAAACGGATTCGCCCTATCTGGCGCCGGTGCCGCACCGCGGCAAGCCCAATCAGCCGGGCTACGTGCGTTTCGTCGCGGAGTGCATCGCCGGTTTGCGCGGTGTTCCGGTGGAACGGATCGCGCAGGTCACCACGGAGAATTTCGCCCGTCTGTTCAATGTCAGGATTGTGGATGCCTGAGTACCGCTCCCGTTCAGCCCGCCTCCAACGCCATCCGCATGGCATTTGCAAGGGCCTCCCGCCGCGTATAGAAATGCGGCGAGAAACGGATGCCGCCTCCGCGCATGGCGCAGACGACGCCCCGCTCGCGCAGCCCCCGGTAAAGCTGCGGCGTCGGAAGGGAGCGATGCAGGAAGGTGACGATACCCGAGCGGCGGGCCGGGTCCCGATCGGATATCAGCTCCAGAATTCCAGGATTGTCTTCAATGAAGTCGATCATGTAGGCACTATTATTCAACACCTTTCCTGATACCGTCTCCAGCCCGATCTCGAACAGCAGAGAGAGGCTCGCCTGCAGTCCGTGGATGCCGAGGAGGTTCGGACTGCCGCATTCGAAACGCCGCGCGGAACGGGCAGGCACCCAGTCCTCCCGCTCGTAATCGCCCGCATCCTCGACCATACGCCAGCCGAACTGCCTCAGGGCAAGCCGCTCGCGCAGGGCGGGGCGTACGTATAGCAACGCAACGCCTTCGGGACCCAGCATCCATTTATGGCCGTCGGCCGCGACAAAGTCCGCACGCACGGTATCCAGGTCGAATTCCAGCGCACCGAGGCTCTGGATTGCATCAATGCAGAACAGGATGTCGTGTCGCCGACAGAACTCACCGATACGCACGAGATCCATGCGCAGGCCCGTCGAGTACTGGACCGAACTCACCGCGATCAGGCGCGTGCGGCTGTCCACGAGCTCGAACAAGGCATCCTCGGCGGATTTTTCCCGGGTTGGCGCGGCCCGGCGCAATTCCACACCTTGCGGCTCCAGGGATTGCCAGACGATGCGGTTCGAGGGAAATTCCTGGTCTGTGGTAACAATGTTGTCGCCTCTGCGCCAGGTCAGTCCGTGAGCGACGACGGACAGCCCTTCCGAGGTATTTTTCAGGAGCGCGATATCCTCGGGTGCTCCTGCGTTGATCAGCCGGCACATCTGCAGGCGCAGCTCCTGCTCCGTGCGCAACCATCGTTCGTAGGCGGGTGCGGATCCCGACAGGTTCTCGTCCGCGAAGCGGGTCACCGCGATGACGGCTCGCCTCGGCCAGGGTGACACACCGGCATGATTCAGATGAATGCTGGCATCTTCAGCCGTGAATTCGCCTTCCAGGAGCGGATCGTTATCCATGGAATCATGTCATTGTCGTGCGTCGCACTCTGTTATTGCGATACATCGAATTCGCGCTCGCGGTTACCGTATGCGGCGGCAAAATCGCCGGCCTGTTTCATCAGCTTGCGCAGGCAGGTTGCCGCGCGCTCGTATTCCACACCGTCGGCGAGGAGTTTTTCCGCCTCGAGCACAGTGCGGGAAAGCTCAGATAATCCGAAGTAGCAGACCACACCCTTCATTTCATGAATGATTGAATGCAGTTCCTCGGATAATCCGTTGCGCAGCGCAAAATCCAGGCGTTCGCTCATCTCAACGAGCGAGGCGGCGAGCGCCGGCAGCATCTTGGTATTGTCCAGCACCTGCGGCCTGTAACGCACCACAGGTTGCGCCCCGTCACCCGATGTATCCGGAGGTACCGCCTGCGCAGTGCGCAATGAGCTGATCAATCTCCACAGCTTATCCTCGTTGAGCGGTTTCAGCAGACAGGCGTCAATGCCGCAACTCGCCAGGTTATCCGGCGTGTCGAAGAAGATATCCGCGGTCAGCGCGATTATCGGCATGGATCTATACTCGGGTTTCACGGCGCGGATGCGCCGCGCCGTTTCGCTGCCGTCCATGCCGGGCAGGTGTATATCCAGTATGGCGAGATCGTAGTATCCCTCCCGGGCCCGCTCGAGCGCCATCATGCCGTCGTCAACCTGGCTGACGACCAGCCCGCGGGTTTCCAGCACTGCAGTGATCAGCGCACTGTTGAACTCGTTATCCTCTGCGAGCAGGACACGGACGCCTTCGTAGCAACGGTTGTCATCAGGACCGCTCAGCGCCGGAGGAATCGGTCGCGCCACCTCCACGTCGAGCAGCCTGCATACATTGTAATAGAGTGCGTCGCGGCAGACGGGCTTCTCCATCACAGTCATTGCACTGCCATGGGGCGCATCCAGGTTCTTCATGTCCTGGCGATTCACCTGCAAGAGCAGCGGGATGTCATAGTTGTCCCGAATGATTCCCAGCAAAATATTTAATCCGATCGCACCAGGGGCACCCCCCAGGATACCCGCGCCGATGACTATCAGATCATAGGGTTCGCCCGCAGCATTCGCCTCGTCGATCATCGTCTTCATCTGGCAGCGTGACCGGGCAAGGTAGATGTTCATCGACCACCCCAGCAGCAGGCCGCGGGTTGCTTTCAGGGCAGGCTGGTGGTCGTCATATACCAGCACCTTCCTGCCGCGGATCCTGTCATCGACGGGGAAGTCGTCCATCAGCTCCTGTTTGCGGCAATTGAGCGTGAAACAGAACCGTGACCCCTTGCCTGGCGCGCTCTCCACGGCAAGCTTACCTCCCCATAGTTCAACCACCCTGGATACTATGGAAAGACCGAGCCCGGTACCTCCGTAGCGGCGCGCAATGGATGCATCCCCCTGGTGGAATGCGTTGAATATATTTTTCACCGCATCCTGCGACATGCCGATTCCGGTGTCACTGACGCATAGCTCAATAACTGCGTAGTCACCTTGATCGTCTTTCGTTGAGACATGGACATCGACATATCCGGAATCGGTGAACTTGATCGCATTGCTCAGGAGATTGAAAAGGACCTGGTTGATCCGGTTCGGGTCTCCGATGAGTTTCGTCGGAACGTCGGAATCGATCAGCAGTGAAAGCTCGATCCTCTTGTCGCCAGATTCCGAGCTCATCATTCTGATAACGTCCTCGAAATCGGCGCGCAGGTCGAACGGGACCTGTTCCAGCTGCACTGTGCCGGATTCCAGTTTTGAAAAACTCAGAATATCGTCAATGATGCGCTTCAGTTGTTCCGAGGCATGGCTGATAATTCGTGTGCACTCGCGGATCGCATCACCGTCCACTCCCGCACCCAGTATCGATTCCATCTTCGAGGTATAACCGATGATCGAACTCAAGGGAGTCCTGATTTCGTGGCTCATGTTGGCGAGGAATACCGCCTTGTTACGCCCGGCATCGAGGGCCTCCTTGCGGGACTGATCGAGTTCGTGATTCTTTTCCCGCAGCGAGGTTATGGTATTCTTCAGCTGCTGTGACAACTTCTTGAACTCGGTGATGTCCTGTAACAGGCCGATCAGATGCGGTGAGGGCGCCTCGTTGGACCTGACATAACAGTAAAACCAGTGGTAACCCGCATCCTTCATCTCCCAGCGATATTCGAATTCATGCTGACCTGAGCTTTGAATTTCAGCCAGACCGGACAACACCTGATCCCTGTCGTCGGGGTGTATCCTGTCTATCCAGAGCGAGGCATCGTTTGTGAATTCCGGCGCATCGAAGCCCGTGATCTGCTTCACGCTCTGGGTCATGAAGAAGATCCTGTGGTGACCGGACAGCTCAGCGTGGAATACGGCGACAGGCAATGATTCCAGCAGGAGCGACAGCTTGTTGGTGGCGTTCCTGATCTCTTCCTGAAGGTGTATTTGCGAGCGTTCCATGGCCGCGGCCATGTCATTGAAGCCGTTCTCGAGCGCACCGATTTCACCTCCGGATGCGCATTTCACCCGGGTATCAAGCCCGCCTTTTCGGATACTGTCCACCGCACGGCTCAATTGCATGATCGGGAGCACGATGCCTTTCCCCATCCAGAAGGCCAGCAGTGCGCAGAGGAGGGAGGACCCGAGAGTCAGCAGGATGATGTTCTGTACAATCTCCCGCTGGCGGGCGAGGGTCTCCGCGCGGGAGAGCCTCAGTTCGACCCAGCCGATGATCCGATCCCGCGCCAGCGCGGAATCGGTGTCCTCCCTGTATTGTTCCGCATTGTCTGAGATCGCAACTCCCGAGCGGTAGACCGGGGCGACGAAGCGCAGAAGGAGATGATCCTTCTGCGACTCCTTGAGAAAGAACCTGTCCGGGTCAGCGGCACCCGCATAGGTGAGTATCTCCCTGTCGGCGTTCAGCACACTCACATCGTATACATCATCTTCCCGGGCGGCGATCCCTGTGAGTTCCTCTAATTGTTTTGTATCTTCTGAAAACAGGCCGAACTCGCTTTCCCGGGCAAGATGGCGCACGAGCACTTCGCCGCGCTCACGGAGCGTCGATTCACTGTCCTGGATGCGCGCCCTCGCCAGGTAGGAACCGAGGATGAGGCTGATGATCAGCAGCGGAACAAGGGTCAGCAGAAGCATCCGCGTTTTGATGCTTATGTTGCTCAATTCTGCGCCCTCCATGTTTCCGCCTGCTCCAGCTGAATGAGCGACTGGGCCAGATGCTGGCCGGGATGCAATGTCAGCTTGAGCGATCTCGCAACGGAGTCATTGATCTCGACGTTGAAATACGCGGGATATTGCGGGGGCGGGAGGGTCCATGCAACATCGGGCCTGTCCCGAGCCGACAGACCCGCCCTCAGCACGATCTCCGCGGCCTGGCGGCCGATCTGCTCAGGCGTGGTAAAGATCGCGCCGAGGGCGCCGGCATCGACAAAGGCCCTGGAAAAACCGATGACGGGTATTTCCTTCTGGTACGCCATGTAGAGCAGCCACTTGGCGATATTTGGCGTGAGGGCTTCGGCATCGGGAACGGCGAGAATCACATCATTCGAGCCGAGGACGTCCTTGATGCCGTCTATCGGCTTCCTGGCTGCCGAGAGATCGACGGTGGTAAGGAGCAGCCTGCTGTTCTCAGCAGCCGTACCGAGATCATCCATAAGATGGAGCGAGCGTTTTCCCAGGATGACGCCGCAGCGCTTGTGGCGGGGCAGGGCAAGCCTGATGAAGCGGATCTGTCTGGCGACAGGCTGTTCCAGGTAGATGGCGGAGAGAGAATCTCCGTAACGTCCGGAATCATCGTTCCAGACTGCCTCGTAGGCCTCTTTCGTGGTAAGGATGTTGAGAACTGCAGATCCGGCGGGAACCGCCTTTATAGCCTGCGCCGCGCCTGTACCGATCGGGACGATGATCTCATACTCGCCCCCGGAGATTGTCCGGAAGCGCGTCTCGCCGGAGTTCCCTGCAGTCACGTCCTCACGCCTGATGTCAAATCGGACAGCACGTCCCGCTGATTTCAGGAGGGTATGCGTAAAACTCTCGGCGGCGCGCGCGTAGGCATCGTCATCTCCGCTCAGGAGCAGCAGAACCTTATAGGGATGCGATTCGGCGGAGGCAACGGAGAAAGATGCCAAGGCGAGCACCGGGAACATCAAGATGACATTCCGGCACCGTCTGCGCCATGATATGCCGCTTCGGCAGGCCATAATCCTCAATCCCATCCATTGCCATGAATCGACTTGATCGAAGGTCCGTCTATATCTTCACACCCAATTGCAGGTAGGTCCTTCTGTCGAAGATGTTCTCATCGCGAAACTCCGAGTATTGCTCATCCATGAGGTTCTGCACCAGCAGGCTAATGCTGGACTCCAGGTTGCCCAGAAAAAACCTTTTCGCCAGCTTCGCATCCCATCTGCTGTAGGAGGGCAGGGAATCTCCGTCCCCTCCCCAGTCCGTCGCGCTCAGATAAAAATACGCGGCACTGGCCTGTATTCCCCCGTTGAAGGCATGACTGGACAGAATGCTCAGGGTATGGGCCGGGGTGGCTTCATTGATACGCTCATTGTAACGCACCGGCTGATCCCCTTCGATAACCCGGAGGATACGGCCGCCGGCATCCGCATAGGCATACTGCAGCGAGATCAGCGTGCGCCGACCGGGCCGATACGTTACCTGGAATTCCGCGCCCGCGGTGTCGACATAACCGTCGTTCACACGCACGAAGCTGCCCGTTTCCTGGTCATCGGGCAGCAGGGGAGAGATGAGGTCGGGATAGGTAAGATCCCGGGGATGCGTAATGATGTCATCCATATGTTCCTGATATACCTTTAAATCGATCTCCAGATCGGCGTCTGGAAAGCGGCCGCGGTAACCGACTTCATACGACTCGATGGTCTCGGCCTCTATGGTCTGGTCTGAAATGAACTGTATGTCCAGGATGGTACCGTCACCGAAGCGCACGACGTTGAACTCGAAGTTCTCGTAGATCGATGGCGATCTAAGGGCGCGCGTCGCCACCGCGCGCAGCGTCTGGTTGGCGAACAGCTCGTAATTGGCCGCCAGCCGGGGCGAGACATGAGTCCCGATGATGCCGTTGTCCTCGATCATGGCTCCGGCATTCACGGTCATGGGGTCCAGAACCCTCCATTCGAGGTTGGTGAACAGGCGTCGAATGTAGTCACTGCGTGGCTCCGACGAACCGAGGATCTGGAAGCTTTCCAGGGTATCGATCCTGTAACTGGCTCCCCATACGAGCCGCCAGTCATCACCGGGCGCGAGCGTGTGCTGGATCTCGATGTCGCTGCGCCGGACGGTTCCGTCGTAACGGCTGAGGGAGATCATCTGGTCCGGCTGACCGAACACGACCGGAATCAGCGCCGGGTTGACGCCGAACAAGTCGGACAGCGGGCCGATTTCGTAGTTGTCCGACCAGTCCAGATAGTTGCTGTACGCCTGCACGTGGACTTCACTCATCGGACCCAGCACATGACGCCAGCGCGAGTAGACGAAGAAGCTCCTGGTCTCCTTGTCGCGGTCGGGCGAAGTGACGGGGCTTTGCCCCCATGCTCCTTCCGGCCCCTGTGTCAGGCCCATCTGCACGTCGACATTATCACCGGGCGTGACGTCATAGACAGCGCGCAGCGAAACACTGTTCAATGACTTGTTGTCATTCACATCCTCAAAACCATCATCTTCGTGATGGCTGGCCGTCGCGCGGAAATCGAGTTCACCGCTGCTCCCGGAATAGCGCAGCATACCTTCGCGGGTATCAAGCGATCCTTTCGCAGCCTTCGCGGTCAGACCCCGGTCCTGGAACGGCTGCCGCGTGATGATGTTGACGGTGCTGAGAAAGGCATTGGAGCCGTAAACCGGAGCATTCGGGCCACGGATCACTTCGATGCGCTCAATATCATCGATATTAATGTCCAGATGCGTCCAGTCGACGATGGAGAACAGGGGCGAATACACCGAGCGACCATCGATCAGCACCTGCATCCTGTTGGACCACGCATCCTCGTTGCCGTGATAGGTAACGCTGGTGATGTTCCCGTTGGGATAGGTCACCTGGAATCCCGGCACAAGCCGCAGCAGATCGGGGATTGCCAGCGCGGTAGACGCCTCGATCATCTCCCTGTCGATGACGGTGACGGACGCAGGCGCCATGGACGGGGTCTGCAGCAATCGGGAGGCCGTGATGACCAGAGGTATATCGGCCAGAATTTCCGCCTCGGTCAGAAACGCGTCGGCGCCAGACGAAATAGCGGGAACCAGCCCGCTGAGTAACAGCGACGTGAGTGCGCTCAGTCTTTTCAAAGTATGATCGCGCCGATTGATCTACGATCACGTCCCGGAAACGGATCGCACTGACGATATGTCGGTTATAATTTTTATGTATTCGAAATTCTGTTTTATCCGGACATTCCCATCTTCTGGGATACTATCACGGCCTGGGTCCGGTTGCTCACGCCCAGCGCCTTCAGAATCGCCGTCACGTGGACCTTGACGGTGTTCTCCGAGACGTTAAGGTGCCGCGAGATATCCTTGTTGGTCTCGCCCTTGGCCAGTAGCTGCAATACTTCCTGTTGACGCTGTGTAAGCCTGGAAAACATATGCGAGGCCTCCGCGAGTGTGATGGGACGGCTTACTGATGCAGCATTGGCATATGCCTCGTGGTTGAGCGGATTGCCAGGTTCCCGCATTTCCGGCGGCAGATACGTGCCTCCGGAAAGTACCAGTTGAATCGCGCGCACGATCAGTTCCTGGTTGGTCGCCTTTGGAATGAAACCCGCGACGCCGCGATCGAGTACCTTGTGCATGAGCACCGGGTCATCGGAGGCGGAGATGATGATGACAGGGATGGCAGGGAAGCGGTCGCACAGGGTCGTGACCAGAGAGAAACCGTCCGTCCCCGGCATGAAGTAATCGAGCAGGATCAGATCCAGATCCGCGTTGTTTTCGACCATCTCCAGGACTTGCTTGCCATCCTTGGCTTCAACAACCAAGAGATCGTTATAGACACTCTCCAGAGCGTTCTTAAGACCTTCCCTGATGAGATGGTGGTCATCAGCAATAAGGAACTTCAACAATCTGCCCCCAATATAATCGTTAGAAGATATGTGCGTTTTTATTCTTGATGTTGACCCCTTTCTGCCTTAAATTTATTAGAACAGGTCTAAGTTATATTTGTGAATTTAGAATTAGTCAAATACTATTTCCACTCCGGCATGTTTTCATATTTTGATGATTACTGTCAGTAATTCATATTAGCTAAGCATTTTTCATTAGATCAAAATTCAAAAGATTTGGAATATCAATATATAGTCAAATCTCGATCAAGCTCGACAAACTCATCACCGCCCACAATCAAATTCACCCGGTAACAAATAATAGAAATACAACGTGTACGGGCATCAAGGCATCATGAGGAAGACGAGCTTAATCCGCAAGGCATGTCTTTTAGATTGGTCGGTGGACGACTTAAAGGTGCATTATCGATCGCCGTCGATTAATGTCATGCGCCATGATTAGGCCAAAACGCGATTTCAGCACAGAGCAGACTAAAGGCAGAATATTCCATGATAGTACGCATAATACATATTATGTTAAATTTGCCGGCTTGGCCGTTTGCGTTCCAATGCGCCCGGGCGTAACGCCGGCAACATCTCGCGCGGCTAAGGACAAGGGTCCTTGGCCGGTCAGACCCTTTTGGTTTTTGCCCTTGAAATTTTTGATAATTTTTCACCGATTAAATACTATATTATTAGAATTTATACCAAGATTTGGAATACTCTTTATCAGTGGGTGTCCGTGGTCTTTTCCTTTGTTTTGGTGGAGTTGGGGGGAGCTTTGCGGTTCCCTTATTGTGTTGCAGCCACACTTCGGCGTGGCGGATACCGGATTGGCCATTCCCTGATTCAAATTTATTTCTATAGGCTCGCTGTCTCTATTGCTCTTCTATGAGCGAGCTTAAAAGCTTGTAAGCTGATGCTGTTGTTCAATTCCTGCTTGGCGGGCAGAAGCGGTTGGCGAAGCGCCGGACCGAAGCCTTCTAGTCCGCCGGGCTTCTTCTCTCTCCATCACAGACAATGGCCTATCAATTTCAGGATAGTACACCTTACGGAGTACTTGAGCAAAGGGGATAATCGCGAATATAGGCTGAAATGCATCCCGCAATGAGATAGCAGTATCCACAGCACAGATTTCCCTGCCCCTTGGGAATGACTTGTTGCCGTGTTACAGGAAGGGAACTACGGAATGGTAGATCTGGATATGAACGACTGGATCAGAAGCGCCATAAAAAGGATGCCTGCGTGTTGTTCAGGCCGTAGGCATAATTACCTTTATCCACCAGCAGCCCAAGCCCCCAGTGTCCGTTGACCTTGGTGTTTCCAAAATAGATTTCAGGCGACAGCTTCCATCCGCGGACTTTGAAGTTGTTGTCGACCTTGTAGCGGATTAGCTTGGTTGACCCCACCTCTATGCTGTCTTCCTGATCGTTTTCCGAGGCGGCCTCGGATTTGGCGGGGGCAAAAAATATACAGCAGCAGAGAATCAGGAAGCTGGGGAAAGTCAGCCTGGGGAACGACATGTGCATATTCATCGACTTGTGCATATATATGGCCGCTCATGGACCAAAATCTACGACACAAGTATACCGCGGCACACCGCAGAACTCCATTTATTACATTAATTAATTATATTATCTAATTGTAAATACTTAATATTATATTAATGCTTAATAGGCAGGCGCGATTTATTTTGGTGCCCAGGACCGGAATCGAACCGGTACGGGAGGTTAATCCCGAGGGATTTTCATACCCGCTACAGCTTTCGCTGCCCCCTGCTGTGTCTGAACCGGGGTTTGGGGTCTGGACTTTCTCTTTGCCCTATCGCTGTCGACTTAGGCAGGAGCCATCAAGTCTCTACACTTTCCCCGCGGCTCAGACTGACGAAGGTTCGTCTCGTTCTGCCACGGGGCTTAGCTCGGGATTGCCACCATCCTGAATGCTGAGGTTTCCCCGAATCTGACTCCATTCACGCCAAGGGTTTCCCGCCTGGGTGCTCAAATTATGTATCAAGTCCCTTGCGTCTACCTGTTTCGCCACCTGGGCCAAAATATACGCTGACTAGTGTAATCAATAAGCGTGAAAATTTCAGCAGGATTGGATGGAGGCTGGGGTCGGAATCGAACCGGCGTCCACGGCTTTGCAGGCCGCTGCATAACCACTCTGCCACCCAGCCAAGAAAAAATTATTGACGACGCAATGCGGGCCGCCGAGGGAGTACACCGTGACGAGCTAGGAATTGGAGCGGGAAACGAGACTCGAACTCGCGACCCCAACCTTGGCAAGGTTGTGCTCTACCAACTGAGCTATTCCCGCCCTCCGTAAAGAGCAGATATTCTTATGTTTCTCGCCAGTGATGTCAAGGTGGGGACGGTAAAAGTTTATCGACCGCGCTCGGCTCCATACAGTGTCGGCCAGGCCCGTATCAGGTAGACGATCATGGACCACAGGGTCAGGCTGGCTGCGACGTAGACCAGCACGTACCCGGTGGCTTCGACCGGCAACCCCAGCACGGGATCGCGGTAAAGCAGCAGGATGATGGCGATCATCTGGCTGCCGGTCTTGATCTTGCCGATCATGCTGACGGCAACCTCGCCTCCCTTCCCCAGTTCGGCCATGCGTTCGCGCAGGGCCGATACGGCGATCTCGCGGCCGATGATGACCGCCGCCGGGATGGCAAGCCATGGGGTCGGACTTGCCTGAACGAGAAGCACCAGCGCAACAGCCACCATCAGCTTGTCGGCGACCGGATCGAGGAAGGCACCGAAGGCTGAGGTCTGATCCAGTCTGCGCGCGAGATATCCGTCAAGCCAGTCGGTGGCGGCGGCGAGCGTGAAGATTACTGCGGTCGCGGGGCGTGACAGCTCCCAGGGCAGGTAGAAAAACAGCACCAGTACAGGTATCAGTGCGATTCGTACGAGCGTCAACAGCGTTGGCGTGGTCATGGCGGGGTCTGCGTTATTCTCCATGCAGGGTATCATAGATCCTCTGCGCGAGCTCCTTGTTTATCCCGGGAGTTTTCGCCAGTTCATCGATGCCCGCGCGCGCGAGCCCCTGCATGCCTCCGAACTGTTTCAGCAGGATGCGGCGCCGGCCCGGCCCGATGCCCGGAATCTCCTCCAGCGGTGAGCGGTTGCGCGCCCGCGCGCGCTGCCCGCGATGACCTGCCAGGGCGAAGCGATGGGCCTCGTCACGGATGTACTGGATAAGCTGCAGCGCGGCAGAATCAGGCGGCAATACGATCTCCTCCGCGCCCCCGAGGATATGCAGCGTCTCCAGGCCCGGCTTGCGCTCCCTCCCCTTCGCGACGCCGATGACGACGATGCCGCTGATCTGCAGTTCCTCAAACACCTCGCCGACCTGGGCGATCTGTCCCTTGCCGCCGTCGATAAACAGAATGTCCGGCAGTTTCGCCTCGCCTTTCTTCAAGCGCAGGTAGCGTCGCATCAGGGCCTGCTTCATGGCGGCATAATCGTCGCCCGGGGTAATGCCCTTGATGTTGAAGCGGCGATAATCCGATTTAACCGGGCCGAATCGCTCGAACACGACGCACGATGCCACGGTCGCCTCGCCCGCCAGATGGCTGATGTCGAAGCATTCGAGCCGTTGCGGAGGTTCATCGAGCCCCAGGCTCTCGCCCAGATCCGCGAACTTCTGATTCAGGTTGCTCCGCGTGGAAAGATAACGCTTGAGATCAATCTCCGCATTGTCGACGGCCAGCTGCAGCCAGCGGGCGCGCTCCCCGCGCAGCCTGCTGCGGATCGCTACCTTGTGCCCCGACATGCGTTCCAGCACACTGCGGATCATTTCCCCGTCCTCCGGTTCCTCATTGACAAGCAGTTCCGCCGGAACGTCGCGGTCGACGTAGTATTGCGAGATGAATGCGGTGAGGATGTCACTCGCTTCCGCATCGCGCGGATGCTGGGGAAAAAATGCCTTGTTCCCGAGATTCCGTCCGCCACGCAAGCAGAAGATCTCGATGCAGCCCACACCGTCGCGCACCACGGCGGCGATGATATCCATATCTCCCCTGCCCGGACCCGAGTAGTTCTGCTCGAGGATGCGCCGCATGGAGGCGATCTGATCCCGGTAATAGGCGGCCTGCTCGTAATCCAGGCGGCCGGCCGCCTGATCCATCCTGTGGATCAGCTCGTCGACTACCTCGCGGTTCTTCCCTTCGAGGAACATGACCGCATGACGCAGGTCGTGCTGATAGTCATCCTTGCCAATGAGGCCCACACACGGCGCCGTGCAGCGCTTGATCTGGTACTGCAGGCACGGCCGTGTGCGGTTGCGAAAAAAGGTATCCTCACACTGGCGGATCTTGAACATCCTCTGCAGCTGGTTCAGGGTTTCGCGCACCGCGCCGGCGTTCGGGTAGGGGACCGAAATACCGCTCACGGGATTTGCGCTCCCCGCGGTAGAAGCTCAGGCGCGGAAAATCGTTCGTCTCGGACAGCCGGATGTAGGGATAGCTCTTGTCATCGCGCAGCAGGACGTTGTATCTGGGTTTCAGCTCCTTGATCAGGTTGTTCTCGAGCAGCAGCGCCTCATCCTCCGTGCGCGTGACCGTGACCTCGATGCCGTAGATCTGCTCTACCAGTCGGTGCGTCTTGGGCGACGCATCGGCGCGGCTGAAATAGCTGGATACGCGCCGCCGCAAGTTGCGCGCCTTTCCTACATAGATCACCTCGCCCCGCCTGCCGAGCATGCGGTAAATTCCCGGCCGGGTCGGGAGCTGTTTCAGAACCTCCGACGGATTGAAAACTGTGCCTTCAGGCATCAGAACTTCCGCGGGCTGGCGGGAAGGACAGCGCTGTAATCAACAATGCGTGCAAATACCCCGTGAAACATGACCTCCGTCAGGCGTCTCGTCTGGGTGTTGTAGCGGCTGCAGTGATAGGAATCGAACAGCCGCCGCCCGTCGGGAAGTGCGTGCTCCGCCCCGTGCGAGAAACCGTAATGCGCGGGGCGCAGGGACAGGGCGCGCAGGACCGCCAGGTGCGCGATGGTGCCGAGAGCGAGGATGGCGGCGTCGTGACGCAGGCTGCGCAGTTCCGCCCCGAGGTAGGAGTTGCACTGGGCGATCTCCGCGGGAATCGGTTTGTTCGCGGGCGGCAGGCATTTCACCGCGTTTGTGAT